>NZ_LXKR01000002.1:0-251243 GCF_001692375.1 Serratia sp. 14-2641
TTGGTCACTCTTCAAGACTTGATATTTTTTTGCTACCGAAGTAGCTGGATATCGTCTTGTGAGTGCCCACACAGATTGTCTGATAAATTGTTAAAGAGCAGTGAGTTACGCGCTTTCGCTTGCTAACTCGAGGAGGCGTATACTACGCGATTCCCCTGAAGAGTCAACCTTTATTTCGATGTTTTCATCGGGTTGGTCTTCCTGGCTGGGCGACTGGTTCTCGTTAGAGGAGTCGTTGTTCCCGGTCAGTGGAGGCGCATTATAGGGAGTTCTCGGAAGGGCGCAACCCCTAAATTCAAAAAACTTTTCAAGCGCGGCTTTTTTCGGCAAAACGCTGTCTTGTTCGTCGTTTTTGCCACTTTTTCCCGAAAACAGCCGTAGAAGCTGGCGCTCCCTGGCGTAAAATGAAAGATAACAATGCAGTTAAAGGAACCGCAGCCATGCAATTCGATGCTCAACAACAGGCGGCACAGCGTAATCTTTCTTATCTGCTGGCAGAAAAGCTCGGCCAACAGATCCTGGCCGGTGAATATCAAGCCGGCAGCATCCTGCCAGGCGAGATGGATTTGGCAGAACAGTTTGGCGTCAGCCGCACTGCGGTACGTGAAGCGGTAAAAATGCTGGCGGCCAAAGGCATGCTGTTACCGCGCCCCCGCATCGGCACCAGGGTCATGCCGCAAAGCCAATGGAACTTCCTCGATCAGGATCTGCTGACCTGGTGGATGACCAGGGAAAACTTCGACCAGGTAATGCAGCACTTCCTTATCCTACGCACGTCGCTCGAACCTCAAGCTTGTACATTGGCAGCAATCAATGCTACCCCGGAGCAAAAGGCGCGATTAGTCACTCTGATGGCAGAAATGCAGGCGCTACATGTGGATTTTGACCGCGAACGCTGGATTGAAGTCGATACCCAGTACCACCAGTTGATCTATGAAGCCAGCGCCAATCCGTTTCTCACCTCGTTCGCCAACCTGTTCAGCTCGGTGTATCAAAGCTATTTCCGGGCGATCACCGGTAATGAAGTGATCAAGCTGCAACACCATCAGGCCATTGTGGATGCCATCGTCGCCAGTGACAGCACCGCAGCCCTCACTGCATGCCAAACATTGTTGCAGGGGAATGCGTAAACTCCGCAGCTATATATAGAAGGAAAATGGGATCACGATGACAAAATCTGCACGCAGCATGGCAGGGTTGCCTTGGATCGCCGCGATGGCGTTCTTTATGCAGGCATTGGATGCCACTATTCTCAATACCGCCTTACCGGCGATAGCCCACAGCCTAGACCGTTCCCCCTTGGCAATGCAGTCGGCGGTGATCTGTTACACCCTGACGGTTGCGATGCTAATCCCGGTGAGCGGCTGGCTGGCCGATCGCTTCGGTACCCGGCGGGTGTTTATTATCGCCGTATCTCTGTTTACCTTTGGCTCACTATTATGTGCCTTGTCACCGACGCTGAGTTTCCTGGTTGCCTCACGTATTTTACAGGGGATTGGCGGCGCGATGATGATGCCGGTGGCACGCCTTGCCCTGTTGCGGGCCTATCCGCGTAGTGAGCTGTTGCCGGTACTGAACTTTGTCACCATGCCTGGCCTGGTTGGGCCAATAATGGGGCCGCTGCTTGGCGGCTGGCTGGTGACCTACGCTACCTGGCATTGGATCTTCCTGATTAACATCCCGATAGGCTTACTCGGCATCGTCTACGCCCGCAAATACATGCCGGATTTCACCACGCCGAAGCGGCCCTTTGATTTCATCGGTTTTATGCTGTTTGGCCTTAGCCTGGTACTTATCTCCACCGGCCTGGAGCTATTAGGCGAGCAGGTGCTGGCCAATTACATTTCTCTGGGGGTGTTCCTGAGCGGCTTTGTGATGCTGTTTGGTTATATCATTCACGCCCGCCGCCACGCTCAGCCGCTGATTGGGCTGGATCTGTTCAAGACCCGCACCTTTTCCGTCGGCATTGCCGGTAACGTGGCCTCGCGGCTGGGGACCGGCTGCGTTCCGTTCCTGATGCCGTTGATGCTGCAGGTGGCCTTTGGCTATTCGGCGATCGTCGCCGGTTGCATGATGGCCCCGACGGCGTTGGGTTCTCTGATGGCCAAGTCTACCGTTACCCAGGTGTTGCGCTGGTTCGGCTATCGTAAGACGTTGGTGGGTATCACTATCATTATCGGCGTGTTGATTGCACAGTTCTCACTGCAAAGCCCGGGTATGCCGCTGTGGCTGATGATTTTGCCGCTGTTTGTTCTAGGGATGGCGATGTCGACGCAGTTTACCGCCATGAATACCATCAGCCTGGCAGACCTGAACGATGGCAACGCCAGTTCCGGCAATAGCGTACTGGCAGTGACACAGCAGTTGTCTATCAGCTTTGGCGTGGCGATCAGTGCCGCCGTGTTGCGCTTCTATGGCTCGATGGAGATCGGCACCATGATCGATCAGTTCCACTACACCTTTATTACCATGGGGATAGTGACCGTCGCTTCGGCCTTCGTCTTTATGCTGTTAAGAAGAAAAGACGGCAATAACCTGATCACAGGCAAAGAGAAATCACGCAAAGAATCAAAGGTGACCCGTTAGCGGTAGCCGACAGAGTCTCTTTCCACCAGCTCTGGCGTCAGCACCAGGATCTGGGCATCACGTTCGGGGTTTTGCAGGCGGTTGATGAGCGCATCGATCGCCAGTTCCCCGAGCGAATCTTTGGGCTGATGAATGGTGCTAAGCGGTGGGGCCAGATATTTGGCCAGTTCGATATCGTCGTAACCCATCACGGCCATGTCATGTGGCACCGCCAGCCCGGCCTGATACAGCGCCTGGTAAACGCCCACGGCGACGGCATCATTGCCAGCAAACACCGCATGGGGAGGCTCGGCCAACGCCAACAACTGCCTCATGGCATGCACGCCCCCTTCAAACTCAAAGTCGCAATACACCTCATAGCCCGGCAGGATTTCAAGACCGGCACGCTGCATGGCTCGGCGATAGCCTTCCAAACGATGGCGCGCGGTGGTTTTATCCAGCGGCCCGGCGATACAGGCGATTTGGCGATAGCCGCGAGCGATCAGATGATCGGTAGCCATTTCCCCCCCCAGCAACGAGTTATCCTGGATGATATCGTTGGCCCCTTCGAACGGCGACCAGTCCATCATCACGATCGGCAAAGAGGGGTAACGGCTCAGCGCATCCTGCGAAGGGCGGTGGTTTTCGGTACACATCACCAGCAGGCCATCCACCCGCTTTTGCAACAGCGTTTCCATGCTGCTGTTCATACGCGCCACATCTTCCTCGGTGTTGCACAGGATCAGGCTGTAGCCACGTTCATAGCAGCTGCGTTCCACGCCGCGCACCACTTCGGCATAAAATGGGTTATTGCTGGAGGTCACCAGCATGCCGATGGTGCGCGTCGTATTGAGTTTCAGGCTACGCGCCAGTGCGGAAGGGGCATAGTTAAGCTGTTCCACGGCCACCATGACTTTGTCACGCACGCTGTCGCTGACAAAGCGATTGTTATTGATCACGTGCGAGACCGTCGAGGTTGAAACACCCGCCAGACGGGCGACATCTTTCATGGTAGCCAAAGCGTTATCCCTGTTGCTGCAAGAAGGCGTCAATCTCTTCACGCCATGGCACGGAAGGTTGTGCACCCGGCCGGGTAACGGCAATGGCCGCCGCCGCATGGGCGAAACGCACCGCATCACTCATCACTTTGCCTTCGAGCAAAGCAGTAACCAAGGCACCGTTGAACGTATCACCGGCCGCGATGGTATCCACCGCCTTGACCTTAAAGCCCGGAACCAATTTACCTTTACCGTTTTCGCTCAACCACACACCACGGCTACCGAGGGTGATAATCACGCAGCCGATGCCTTTATCATGCAGGATGTTGGCGGCACGCTCGGCGTCAGCGTCATTATTCACCGCGATACCGGTCAGCCGCTGGGCTTCAGTTTCGTTCGGGGTGATCATGTCGATCATGGCTAACAGTTCGTCAGGCAGCTCACAGGCCGGAGCCGGATTAAGGATCACCTGGGTTTGGTGCTGCTTGGCCAGTTTGGCGGCGGCAATCACCGTGTCCAGCGGTGATTCAAGCTGCATCAGTAACGCATCAGCATCGATAACCCGTTGCCGATAGCGGTTGAGATAATCGGGAGTGACCGCCGCGTTGGCACCGGCATCGATACCAATCACGTTCTCGCCTTCGGCATTAACGAAAATCAGCGCCACGCCGGTGGTGCTGCCAGTGATAGCTTCAATCGGTTGGGTGTCAATGCGATCGGTTGCCAGTTGTTGGCGAATTCGTTCACCAATATCGTCTTCGCCTACACAGGCAATAAAGGCAATATCCGCACCGCTGCGCCCGGCAGCCACCGCCTGGTTAGCCCCTTTGCCACCAAAGGCCACCTTATACTGCTGGCCGATCACCGTTTCGCCCGGCTGGGGAAATTGGTTGATATTGAGGATATGGTCGGCATTGATGCTGCCCAAAACCACCAGCTTTGCTGTTTCCATCACAGGGATCCCTTAAATTGCGCGCCATCGTCACGCCCCGTTCCGATGGCGCTGGAGATGACTTACTTGGTAACCAGTTTCAAATCAACCGGGATAGTCGCCGGTACTTTCTCACCTTTCAAGATCTTATCTGCCGTTTCTACGCCAATCACACCGATCTGATCCGGACGCTGTGCCACGGTGGCAGCCAGTTTACCGCCTTCAACCGCTTTCACGCCGTCTGCAGTGCCGTCAAAGCCAACCACGATGACATCCGTTTTACCGGCTGTTTGCAATGCACGCAGCGCACCCAGAGCCATTTCATCGTTCTGTGCAAACACTGCTTGCACGTCTGGATGCGCGGTCAGCAGGTTCTGCATGACGTTCAGACCCTTGGTACGATCGAAATCCGCCGGCTGGCTGGCCAGCAGTTTAAACTTGTTCTGCTCCAGTGACTGTTGGAAGCCTTCACCACGTTCACGGGCAGCAGATGTCCCGGCAATGCCTTCCAGCTGGATCACTTTAGCGTCAGCACCGGCTTTCTGGGCAATAAAGTCACCAGCCATTTTACCGCCCACACGGTTGTCGGAAGCGATATGGCTAACCACTTCGCCTTTCGCTGCCATACGGTCGAGCGTAATGACTGGGATCTTGGCCTGGTTGGCCATCTTGATGGCGTTACCTACCGCGTCAGAGTCGGTTGGGTTAATCAGCAGCAGTTTCGGGTTCTGCACCATCAGATCCTGCACGTTGGCCAACTCTTTCGCCGGGTTGTTCTGGGAGTCCAGCACCACCAGGTTATAACCCAGCTTGTTGGCTTCCAACTGCGCCCCCTCTTTCATCGAAACAAAGAACGGGTTGTTGAGCGTAGAAACCACCAGCGCGATGGTGTCTTTTGCCAAGGCGTTAGCGCTCAGAGTGGCAGTTAATGCGATGGCCGAAACTAAGGTTGCCAGTTTTTTCATTTTCATGGTCGTGATTCCTGTAGGGGAGAGGTTACTTGTTACTTTTGTTGTCTACCAGAACCGCCAGCAGAATAACGGCTGCTTTCACGATCATTTGGTAGTAGGAAGAAACACCCAGTAAATTCAAACCGTTATTCAGGAAGCCAAGGATCAGCGCCCCGATCAGGGTACCGACGATGCGCCCTTTACCCCCAGCCAGGCTGGTACCACCCAGCACCACCGCAGCGATGGCATCCAGCTCATAGCCGGTACCCGCAGTAGGTTGTGCAGAGGACAGACGCGCCACTTCAATAACCCCAGCCAGTGCCGCCAGCAGGCCGCACAGGGAGTAAACGATGATTTTAACCCTATCGACGCTGATACCGGAAAGGCGGGTAGCCGCTTCGTTGCCGCCCAGCGCATAAATATAGCGGCCAAGACGGGTATGATGCAGCATATACCAGGCGGCGATAAACACGATGGCCATGATCCAGATCGGGGTAGGAACGCCCAACGGACGGCCAATCCCGAACCAGCCAAAGGTGTCGGCAACGTCGGTAAAGCCGGTATTGACCGGGCTACCGTTGGTGTACACCATGGTCACACCGCGCAGTAACAGCATCATCACCAGGGTGGCGATAAACGCCTGAACCTTGCCTTTGGCAACGATAATCCCGGTGCAGGCACCTACGGCAGCCCCCAACGCCAGCGCAGCGGCAACGGCCACCACCGCATTGACTTCAAATCCGACAATCGAAGCAGCTACCGCTCCGGTCAGCGCCAACAGCGATCCGACCGACAAATCGATGCCGGAAGTCAGGATCACCAACGTCATGCCGACCGCCATAATGGCGTTCACCGAGGTTTGCTGCAGGATGTTGAACAGGTTATTAACGGTGAAGAAATTCGGGCTCATCGAAGACACCACGGCAATCAGCACCAGCAGGGCAATCAGCGATTTCTGCTCCAACAGCCACTCTTTACTGAACCAGCGCTTAGCTGCGACACTTTGTGAACTCATATCTGATTACTCCTGCTTTACGCCGTATTGCTTGCCGACGGCTGCTGCCATCAGCACTTCCTGGGTGGCCTGTTCAATCGGGAATTCGCCGCTGAGGTGGCCTTCGTGCATCACCAGGATGCGGTCACTCATGCCCAGCACCTCCGGCATTTCCGAAGACACCAGAATGATGCTCAGCCCTTCCTGCTTGAACTGGTTGATTAACTGGTAGATCTCTTTTTTGGCCCCGACGTCGACGCCGCGGGTCGGTTCGTCGAGGATCAGCACCTTTGGCCGGGTCATCAAGCCACGGGCAATTGCCACTTTTTGCTGATTACCGCCGGAAAGCAGGCCAATCGGTTGCTCCATCGACGGCGTTTTAATATTGAACAGGCGAATAAAATCACTGACGGCGATCTGCTCGTCGGCATGTTTCAGGCCACCACCGGCACGGCTGAAATAGCGCAGCGCGGTGAGCGACATGTTTTCCTTCACCGACATCCCCAGTACCAGACCATCACGTTTACGGTCTTCGGAGATATAGACGATACCGTTGGCCAGGCCGTCCTGAGGAGTACGAGTTACCACCTCATGGCCGTCCAGGTTGACGGTGCCGCTTTTACGTGGCGCCGCACCGTACAGGATCTTCATCAGTTCGGTACGCCCAGCCCCCATCAGGCCAGCCACACCCAGAATCTCACCGCGGTATAAAGTAAAGCTGACGTCATGCACACCAGGGCCGGAAACGTGGCTCACCTGCAGGCGTTTTTCACCGCGCGGCAGATTCAGGCGTGGATACTGCTCTTCCAGCTTGCGGCCCACCATCATTTCAATCAGCGAATCTTCATTCAGTTCGGCAACCGGCCGCTCGGCAATAAATTGCCCGTCACGGAATACGGTCACATCGTCGCAGATTTCGAAGATCTCTTTCAGGCGGTGGGAGATATAAACAATGCCACGGCCTTCGGCTTTCAGCTCGTTGATCACTTTAAACAGCGAGGCGGTTTCGGTATCGGTCAGGGCATCGGTCGGCTCATCCATGATGATCACTTTGGATTCAAAGCTCAGCACCTTGGCAATTTCCACCATTTGCTGATCGCCAATCGACAATTCCCCCACCAGCCGGTGGCTGCTGTAACGCAGGTTCAAACGCGCCAGCAGTTTGTCCGCTTCGGCATACATGCGTTTCCAGTCGATGCGGCCAAAGCGGTTAACGAACTCGCGGCCAAGAAAGATGTTCTCGGCAATGGTCAGCTGCGGGATCAGGTTCAGTTCCTGGTGGATGATGCCGATCCCTGCTTCCTGCGAATCCTTCGGCCCGTTGAAGGCCACTTCCTTGCCGAGGAAATATTGGCTGCCCGCATCTTTGTTGTAGATACCGGTCAGCACTTTCATCATGGTGGATTTGCCGGCACCGTTTTCCCCCACCAGCGCCATTACCCTGCCGGGATAAACGCTCAGGGCGGCCCCAGAAAGCGCCTTCACGCCGGGAAAGGCCTTATCGATCCCTTTCAGTTGCAGTAAAGGTTGCATAGGTGCCTCAGAAAGTTACGCCGGAGCAAAGGATCACGTTCGCGTAGGGCGAACATTCTCCGCTGCGGATCACGGCCCGGCTATGTTCGGTTTGCGCTTTAAACGCGCTGTGGCTGATATAGCTGATGCTGATGGTGTTGCCCTGGTGTTGGCCAAGCTGCGTCAGTTGGGCCAGCAACGCTTCGTGGAGCGATGGGTTATGCTTGACGATCTCTTCCGCCAAGATGGCGCTCTCTACCTGCATTTCCTGCGTTACCACGCCGACAACCTGCAAGAATGTCGGCACCCCTTGGGTCAGCGCCAGATCGATACGCGGCGTCACGGCAGGGATCGGCAAGCCAGCATCACAAATCGCGATCTGATCGGTGTGGCCGAGACGAGAGACCACCGCAGAAACGTCAGAATTCAGTAGTACGCCTTTTTTCATGAGTAAACTCCAGCAGCGAAACGTTTCGCTATTGGGTCAGTTTAGAAAATCAGCAGGGGAAGACAACCCTGTAATAGCGGAAATGTGATCGCCATCGAAACGTTTCGCTCACGTTCGATAAAGCGTAGCTAAAAAAGAAGGGCTCAGCAAATGCTGAGCCCCTGATTTAGATTTCGACCTGGGTTCCCAGTTCGATGACCCGGTTGGGTGGGATCTCAAACTGGTCGGCAGCCCGCAATGCGTTGCGGCTCAGGGCGATAAACAGCTTGCCGCGCAGGAACAAATACCACGGCCGTTTGGTGAGGATCAGCGATTCATGGGACATAAAGAACGACGTCTCCATCATCCGGCATGGCAGCCCTTCCAACCCACAGCGGTGGAAGACTTCCTCAACGTTCGGCGTTTCACGCCAGCCATAGCTGGCCACCACCCGCCAGAAGGTCGGGGACAGTTGTTCAATCGTTACCCGCCGGACGTTATGCACATAAGGGGCATCTTCGGTACGCAAGGTCAGCAGCACCACCCGCTCATGCAGCACTTTGTTGTGCTTGAGGTTATGCAGCAGAGCAAACGGGATCACGTTAATCGCCCGCGACATAAACACAGCGGTGCCAGGCACGCGAACCGGCGGTGATTTTTCCAGTGATGCAATCAGTGCTTCAAGGGAGTTACCGTGTTCATGCATCCGGCGCAGCAGACGGAAGCGTTCGCTCTTCCAGGTGATCATGATCAGGAACATCACCAAGGCCAACATCAGTGGCAACCAACCACCAGAGAACAGCTTCAGGGCGTTCGCCGAGAACATCGGCACATCGATAATCAGCAGCATCGCCAGAATGCCCCCCACCAGGAAGCGATTCCAATGCCAATTCTTGATGGCGACCGAGGTGATCAGGATGCTGGTCAATACCATGGTGCCGGTCACCGCAATACCATAGGCCGCGGCCAGGTTGCTGGAGTGTTCAAAGCCCACAATCACCAACACCACGGCGATATACAGGGTCCAGTTGATCACCGGGATATAGATCTGGCCGGACTCCATTTCCGAGGTATGAATGATGCGCATCGGTGACAGATAGCCCAGACGAACGGCCTGGCGGGTCAACGAGAAGACGCCGGAAATTACCGCCTGCGAGGCGATCACCGTGGCCAGCGTGGCCAATATCAACAGCGGGATCAGTGCCCAGTCTGGGGCCAAAAGGAAGAACGGGTTCTTGATCGCTTCCGGGTTTTTCAGCAGCAATGCCCCTTGGCCGAAGTAATTGAGCACCAGCGAAGGCAGCACTACGGTGAACCAGGCCAGGCGGATCGGGAATTTGCCAAAGTGGCCCATATCGGCATACAGCGCTTCCACACCGGTAATCGACAGTACCACCGCACCGAGCGCGAAGAACGACACCTTCTTATATTCAACAAAGAAGTTGAAGGCCCATTTCGGGTTCAGCGCCTGCAACACTTCCGGGTTGGCGATAATGCTGCGCGCCCCCAGAACCGCCAACACGATAAACCACAGCAGCATCACCGGGGCAAACAGTTTGCCCACGCTACCGGTGCCATGTTTTTGGATTGCAAACAGTAAGGTCAATACCAGAATGGAGAGCGGGACGATGTAGGGATCCAGCGACGGTGCGGCAATCTCCAACCCTTCGATCGCCGACATCACCGAGATCGCCGGGGTGATCACCACCTCGCCATAGAAGAAGCTGCCACCAATCAGGCCCAGGATCACCAGCAAAGAGGTGGTACGCGCCGAGGTATGGCGCCCAGCCAAAGACATTAACGTCAGTATCCCGCCTTCACCGGCGTTATCCGCACGCATGACGTAGGTGAGATACTTCAGGGAAACGATGACAATCAACATCCAGAAGATTAAGGAAAGGAAACCAAACACCACGTCGGGACGGACGTCAAAACCGTAATGGCCGGAAAAACATTCTCGCAAGGTATAGAGCGGGCTGGTGCCGATATCACCGTAAACGACCCCAATAGCCGCCAGGGTAACCGCCGATAAAGACTGTTTATGTTCTGTGCTCATAGTTTGCTTCTTTTGCTAGATCATCCGTCAACCGACGCATCAGCATCAGGCTAAAGATACGGGCTCTAAGATCCGTCACACCCGGTAAAAGGCGCACAGTATGCATCATTTATAGCACTTGCCTACTCTACTATCTGACCCCAAAAATAAACAAAATGTGAATCATCCCCCTTGTTGAGCATAGAAAAATTTTACTAATCAACCAGCTATAAGGCTAAAAATAATGATGGTTTATCATCGAATTCTCTAGCAAGATTGGCTGTCGGCCTGGGTGGCAGGCTCTAACCTCCGGACAACGCGAGCTATTTTATGGCGTCATCAACACTTCTGGCAGAACGGATCTCCCGCCTCAGCAGTGCGCTGGAGAGCGGCCTTTATGAACGGCAAGAGGCTATCAGGCTGTGCTTGCTGGCAGCTTTGTGCGGGGAAAGCGTGTTCTTGCTCGGCCCACCGGGGATCGCCAAGAGTCTGATCGCCCGCCGGCTGAAATTTGCCTTCCGCAGCGCTCGCTCATTTGAATACCTGATGACGCGCTTTTCCACGCCCGAAGAGGTGTTTGGCCCTCTGTCGATCCAGGCACTGAAAGATGAAGGCCGCTATCAGCGCCTGACTGCGGGTTATCTGCCCGAAGCCGAGATCGTGTTTCTTGATGAAATCTGGAAGGCAGGCCCGGCTATCCTCAATACCCTGCTGACCGCCATCAACGAGCGCCGTTTCCGTAACGGCAATAGTGAAGAGCCCATTCCGCTGCGCCTGCTGGTCACCGCCTCCAATGAATTACCCGAGGCCGATAGCAGCCTTGAAGCGTTGTATGACCGTATGTTGATCCGGCTGTGGCTTGATAAGGTGCAGGATAAGCAGAATTTCCGCTCTCTGTTGGTGGCCCGCCAGAATGAAAGCGACAACCCGGTGCCCAAGGCGCTGAGCATCAGCGATGAAGAGTTCCATCAATGGCAACCGCTGATCGATAAGGTCAAACTGCCGGAAAACTGCTTTGAACTGATTTTCCTGCTGCGCCAACGGTTAGACGCTTTGGAACAGGCGCCTTATGTTTCCGACCGGCGTTGGAAGAAATCCCTGCGCTTACTGCAGGCCTGTGCCTTTTTCAGCGGCCGCGACACCATCGTGCCATTGGATTTAATGCTGTTGAAGGATTGCCTGTGGCACGATCGGACATCATTAAAGTTGTTACAGCAACAAATCGATCAGTTGCTGACCGAACAGGCCTACCAGCAACAAACCTTGTTGATACAACTACAGCAGATCCACACCCGCTGGATGCAGCATCAACAGCAGCAGAGCCATCGCCAGGCCATCCAACTGGTGAAAAAAGGCGGCATGTTCAGCCGCAAGCCACAATACGTGCTGGAGCATCCGCTCACTGGCACCACTTTGACGCTGCTGCTGCAAAAACCACTACAGCTGCACGACATCCAGGTTAACCACCTGAGTATCGAAAGCAGCATGCTGGAAAGCTGGCTGCAAAAAGGCGGTGACGTGCGCGCCAAGCTCAACGGCATTGGTTTTGCCCAGCAGATCGATCTGGAAGTCGATGAGCAACTGCACCTTACAGTGTTAGACGTCAGCCGCCAGCCCTCCCTGCTGGCCATGCCGGGTAAGCCGAGCGGCGGAACCCCACCAGAATTTCTGGACGAAATTGAAACACTCAGCCAGCGCCAGGCGGAACAGCGGCGGCTATTCAGCCAGCATCAACCTTGCCTGTTCACCCCTGCCGCCGGGTTGGCGAAAATTGAAGCCAGCCTGCTGCAGGTGGCCGAGCAGATCAAACAGCTGTCCCAGCAAATGCGCGGCCAGTAACCATGCTGAGCCTCGAAACGCTCGATATGCTGTTGTCGATCTCCGAAGGCGAGCTGATCGAAGAGCTGATCATTGGCATGTTGGCCACGCCGCAGTTGGCGGTGTTTTTCAATAAATTCCCGGCGATACGTCGGGCGATCAACCGCGATCTGCCTCATTGGAAGTTACAGCTGAAAGATCGCATTCAGCAAGCCGTGGTGCCGCCGGTGCTGGCGCAAGAGTTTTACCGCTATCAGCAATGCCAGTTGGAAAGCCACGGCCAGTTCTCGCAAAACCTTAACGATACGCTCGATCTGCTACGCCAATACGCGTCGCCGTTTTACACCCAGGCACGGAGTATGGTGGACGCAGCCGATCTCACCACTCACCCGCTCGATGGTAGTTTCCAGACCCTGTTTCTGCAACGCTGGCGCATTAGCCTGACGCTGCAGGCCACGATGCTGCACCATAAGTTACTGGAGCAGGAGCGTGAACAACTGATGGCCGAGCTACAAGAACGGTTGGCGCTGAGCGGCGCACTGGAGCCGGTGCTGGCAGAGAACGACACGGCCGCGGGCCGATTATGGGATATGAGCAAAGGCCAGTTACAACGTGGTGACTACCAACGGCTGGTGGAGTACGGGGACTTCCTGCAACAGCAGCCAGAGCTACAAAAGCTGGCACAGCAACTGGGCCGCAGCTATGAAGCCAAGGCGGTGCAGCAACAAGATGCGCAGCCGGAACCATACCGGGTGATGGTGCAGGTACCCGCCATTCAGCCGGAAGAGGTCAGCGGTATACACCAAAGTGACGACATCCTGCGGCTACTGCCACCCGAACTGGCGGCGTTGGGCATTGAAGAGCTGGAGTTTGAGTTTTACCGGCGGCTGCTGGAAAAACGGTTGCTGACCTATCGCCTGCAAGGGGATGCCTGGCAGGAGCAGATCATGATGCGCCAAGTCACCCATCAGCAGCAGGACCGGCAGCCACGCGGGCCGTTTATTGTCTGCGTAGATACTTCCGGCTCAATGGGCGGCTTTAATGAACAATGCGCCAAGGCCTTTTGCCTGGCACTGTTGCGCATCGCACTGGCAGACAACCGCCGCTGCTACATCATGCTGTTTGCCAGCCAGATTGTGCACTATGAACTGACGGCCGCCAGCGGTATCGAACAGGCGGTGCGGTTCCTGGGCCAACATTTTCGTGGCGGGACGGATTTGGCCGCCTGCCTGAATGCCACCGTCAGCAAAATGGCGGAAAGCGACTGGTTTGACGCCGATGCGGTGATTATTTCCGATTTTATTGCCCAGCGGCTGCCGGAAGAGGTGATCAAGAAAGTGAAGTCACAGCAGCAAAGCCACCAGCAACGCTTTCATGCGGTGGCCATGTCAGCCTATGGCAAACCCGGCATCATGCGCATCTTCGATCATATCTGGCGCTTTGATACCGGGTTAAAAAGCCGTTTACTACGGCGCTGGAGTCGCTAGCTGTTACAGCAGCCCTTCAACGCTCTCGCGTACTTCTGGTCCCCACACGCCACACTGTACTTGCCCAATATGCGACAGTTGCAGCAACAGCATCACCAGGCGTGATTGACCAATCCCGCCACCAATCGTCTGAGGCATTTCACCACGCAGCAGGGACTGGTGCCATTCCAGCTTCAGGCGATCCAGATCGTCGGTTAACGCCAGCTGATGTTGCAGCGCCGCCGCATCGACACGGATGCCCATTGAAGAAAGTTCAAACGCATCCTGCAATACCGGGTTCCACACCACGATGTCACCGTTCAACCCTTTCAGCCCTTCAATACCTGGCGTGGTCCAGTCATCATAATCCGGTGCACGCACGTCATGGGATTTGCCATGTGAGAGTTTGCCACCAATACCAATCAGGAATACGGCTCCCAATTCTTTGGCGATCGCACGTTCACGGCCTTTGGCATCCAGCTCAGGGTAACGTTGCAGCAGCGTTTCGCTGTGAACAAAGTGAATTTGGTCTGGCAGGAACGGTGCCAGACCAAATTCACGGCTCACCGCGGCTTCCGTTTCTTTTATAGAGGCATAGATCCGCTTAACGGTATCTTGCAGGTAAGCCGGGCTACGTTCGCCATCTCCCATTACACGTTCCCAATCCCACTGATCGACATACACCGAGTGGATCGGCGTCAGGCGATCTTCATCCGGGCGCAGCGCTTTCATATGGGTATACACACCTTCACCCGCGCTGAAATCGTGCTCGCCCAGGGTTTTACGCTTCCATTTAGCCAGCGAGTGCACTACTTCAAACGTCGAGTCCGGCAGGCTTTTGACTTTCACCTGAACGGCTTTTTCGCTGCCAGAAAGGTTATCTTGAGTACCGTCACCCAGTCGGCTGAGGATCGGAGCCTGCACTTCAATCAGGCCAAGCTGCTGTTCCAACTGGCGGGAGAAGAAGGATTTCACGAAGCTGATTTGTTGTTGTTTTTGGATAAACTGCTTTTTCATTGCCGTATCTCTTGAATAATCTGTCTAGTTGCCAATGATTAAGCAACAGAATGGCACCTAAATTCAATATCCATCAATCAATATTGCCTTTTCGCTTTTAATCGGTCATTTTTAAGCGGTGATAATTCAACAATCAGCAATTAAAGGGGCATTTAATGGCAGAAATTTATCAGATCGATAATCTCGATCGCGGCATCCTCAACGCATTAATGGAGAATGCTCGCATGCCTTACGCTGAACTGGCGAAGAATTTTGCCGTCAGCCCCGGCACCATTCATGTGCGGGTGGAGAAGATGAAGCAGGCCGGGATCATCACCGGAACGCGGGTGGATGTGAACCCAAAACAGCTGGGCTACGACGTCTGCTGCTTTATCGGCATCATATTGAAGAGTGCCAAGGACTACCCTTCGGCGCTGAAAAAGCTCGAAAGCCTGGAGGAAGTGGTGGAAGCCTATTACACCACCGGCCACTACAGCGTGTTTATCAAGGTGATGTGCCGCTCGATTGATGCGTTGCAACAGGTACTGATCAACAAGATCCAGACTATCGACGAGATCCAGTCAACAGAGACGCTGATCTCGTTGCAGAATCCTATCATGCGAACTATTACGCCTTAATAAGCGATTTTTCACAGCCCACAAGCCTCAATGATAGGCCCGTGGTGCTGTGTAAGGCAGCCCGAAACCTGATTGAGAAAAATCACTTTGCCAGAGAGTAAAAGACAGAACATATCAAAAAGATTGAAAATCGGGTCTACGAAGGTCACGTTTGCATCAATAGGGTGTTTCTGACGCATGTGAAGCATTTGTTAAATTATTTAATCATGCACGTAAATATCACTAATCTGTAAATAATTATAAATGTAAGTCTTACATATGTAGGAATCATACGACATCTGTAGTTATACGCTCTTATATACCTAATGAGTCGTTTAAAATATTATTCTCTCACTTTATAGAACTACACTTTGATCATGCACTGATAGCAGGCGTGGCAAGCAAGGGAGAGATCATGGTTTATATTGACAGTGATACAATTAACAAACTCAGTCTCCGGGCATTGAGTAAATATAAAAAAAATGTTTTATTTTTAGCCGTACTGCTTTTACTGTGCGGTACTTTATGTCTACTCGTCCCTGTCTATTCTGGCATTGCTTTAAGCTATCTTTTAGGAAGCTTGTTTGTTATTTCAGGGGTATACTCCTTCGTCAGCGCATTAGCTTTTAGAAAAAACACTTCGAGTTTTTTTTCATTGTGTCTATTTTGCATTATTTATATTTTCCTAGGAATTAGCTTTTTATCAAGCCCAATGGTGGGAATGAACATTCTTTCAATGCTCATTTGCATTCTATTTTTGTTGGGGGGACTGAGTCGCCTGACTACAGCATTTAACAATAGTGAAATGATTGGGCGTTACTGGTGTATTTTTATCGGGATCCTGGATTTTGCTATTGCATTCCTCTGGTTGAGTGCTGGTGAAAACACATCATATCTATTAACCGTAATGTTAATCGGTCTTGAAATGGTGTTAACGTCATGGTTTTTATTCATGCTTAACTATGGTTTTAACCATCATAAAGACAATCAATCCTTCACTTGATTTCGAAACATTTTTCATTCTTATTTAATATTAATTAGGAGAGAGTTACCATGACTAAATTTACGAAAAACATCCTTATCGCTTCTGCTTTGATTGTGTCTAGTATTAATATTGCCAATGCAGAAACTACGGATAAAACAACCCCACAGGATATGACTTGCAAAGAGTTTATTGATCTGAATCCTAAGGCGATGACCCCTGTAGCATTCTGGGTAGTCAATAAAGATAATGTTTATCAGCAAGGTGACTATGTTGACTGGAATGAAGTAGAAACCATCTTCGTTCCGCAGGTCATCAAAGCCTGCAAGCAAAAACCTGAAAGCAAGCTGGAAGAACTTAAGCAATGGTTTAACGAAGTTAAATAATACCATCTGATAAAGTCAGCTATCTACGATAACTGACTTTATCAGTATAACAAAAATTAACGCTCCACAAACACTCCTCAAAATCAGATAATACTCTCAGTTGGAGTTTCGGGATTTTTACTTTAAAAGGCAGAAGGATTTTCGCTAAAAAATAACAATCTATACTGTTATTTTTTATAATAGGAAGATAAATTATGCCTACAGGTATAGCAGCAAAAGATAGCAATCAAAAATTAGGTCTATTGGCATTAGTTGCTATCGTAGTCAGTTCGATGATTGGCAGTGGCGTTGATGGCCTACCACAGAATATGTCCGCCAGTTCAGCAGTGGGTTCTGTGGCTATAGCTTGGCTAATCTGCGGCTTCGGGATGTATTTCATTTCTCGTACATTTATTATTCTTTCGGATATTCGTCCAGACCTACAGGCTGGCATCTACATGTATGCTCAGGAAGGTTTTGGTACCTTCTGCGCATTTATTGTCGTATGGGGCTATTGGCTGATGACTATTTTCAGCAACGTCGCCTTTGGTATCATGGTGATGGATACCCTGAATTATTTTATCCCGGGAGGGTTTAGCGGCGGAAACAATATCCCTTCAATTATTGGCATATCTATTCTTATCTGGGGATTCAATTTTTTGGTGCTGTCCGGGACAAGACTGGCAGGTGCGGTAAATATTATAGGGACGTTAGCAAAACTAATACCTCTAGTTATATTTGTATTCGTTCTGGTTTATTTCCTTAACGTTAACGAACTCACCAGTAACATCTGGGCAAACAATCCTTTATTTCCTAAGGAGTATCTAGGCTCGGTATTCTCCCAGATAAAGTCGCCACTTGATGTCGCGCTATGGTGTTTTATTGGTGTTGAGGGCGCCGTAGCGTTGTCTGGAAGAGTAAAAAACAAAAAAGATGTCGGCAGGGCAACCTTAATTGGTTTTATTATTTCACTTATCATATGTATCTTGATTTCTATCCTACCTTTCGGGGTCCTGACTCAAAAAGAACTGAGCGTGATCGCCACACCCTCAACCGCAGGGATCCTGAAAATTGTTGTCGGCGAGTGGGGCGAAAGACTGATTAATATTGGTGTGCTGATCTCGGTGTTAACCAGTTGGTTAGCCTGGACCATGATTTGTGCAGAAATTCCTATGGTTGCAGCTCAAAACTCAGCCTTCCCAGAAAAATTTGCTAAACGAAACCATCAAGGAGCGGCATCGGTTTCACTATGGGTCAGCAGCGCTTTAATGCAGCTTGTGGTTTTAATGGTCTACTTTTCAAGTAACGCCTGGATAGCCATGCTCTCGATTTCAGCCTTGACAGTATTACCAGTCTATCTGCTATCTACCGCTTATTTATGCAAGTTATGTATCAATGGTGAATATAATAATTATGCTCGTAATGGCCGTATCAGTGCACTAATCAGTGGCGTGATAGGGCTGTTATTTTGCTTGTTTATGTTTTACGCCAGCGAACCGAAATATCTTGCCATGGTGCCTATGCTATTAACGTTAGGCTTACCTTTATTCTTTTGGGCACGTATTCATGAGGGAGGCATGAAAAAAATATTTAAAGGTAATGAAATGAAAATTTTCTTATCATTAATCGCTCTTGATGCGTTTACAGGGTTTCTCTTTATGAATGGTACGATAAATCTATAACCATTTTTTTGTTCAGACGCCATTTTTTGTCGCCGATTAATCGGTGGCTACTAATTTATTCATTCAAAAAAGGTAATTAATCATGAAGTTTAATCACAATATTTTGTTTGTATCCTCTCGAGGATTAAAACAAGATAATCCCGCGACACAAGCTCTTGAAGAGCTCAACGCGGCCGTTAAAGCCAGAGGATTTACTACCTTCATTGTGGATCATATGAGCGATGCAGTGAAGGTTATTAATGAAAGCCAAAAATACAGTGCGGTAGGGATTTACTGGGACTCAAGTAATCCTAAAATAGATATTGAATGTCAGGAGTTCATTGAATTTTTCCGTAAGCGAAATGCCACTGCGCCTCTTTTATTATTATCTGAAGACAATGTCACTGACAGGGTTCCCCTTGCTATACTCAAAGAGATAAATGAGTATATTTATTTGTTTTCTGAAACCCCAACCTTCACTGCCAATCGTATTTATACGCTTATTCACCGATATGCTGAAAACCTGCTGCCGCCTTACTTTAAAACGTTAAAAAACTTTACCGAAGACGGTGACTATTACTGGGACTGCCCAGGGCACATGGGGGGTATGGCCTATTTAAAGCATCCCGTCGGTACTGAATTTATCAACTTCTTCGGCGAAAACATGATGCGGGCCGATATCGGAGTCGCTACAGCTGAAATGGGGGATTATCTCATCCATGCTGGGCCGTCCAAAAAATCAGAAGACATCGCCGCAGAACTTTTTGGCGCTGATTGGACGTTCTATGGCGTTTCCGGCTCATCCGGCTCCAATCGTATCGTGGCTCAAGGGGCGGTCGCAGCGGATGAAATTGCCATTGTCGACCGTAACTGCCATAAATCGCTAAATCATGGCCTAACGCTTTCCCAGGCACGCCCGGTCTACCTTAAGCCCACACGTAATGCCTATGGGCTGATTGGCCCAATACCGACCCAACGCCTGAAAAAAGAAAGTATTGATGAGTTGGTCGCCAAAAGCCCGCTAACTTCAGATGCGGTAAACACGTCGCCCACTTATGCGGTTGTCACTAACTGTACCTATGATGGTTTCTGTTACAACGTTAATGATGTGGTGAAATATTTGGGAGCCAGCGTACCGCGCATTCATTTTGACGAAGCCTGGTATGCGTATGCCCGTTTCCATCCGATGTATAAGAACCGTTTCGCAATGGACGTTGAAGATACTCCCGATCGTCCGACCATTTTTGCCGTGCAGTCGACCCATAAAATGCTGCCTTCTCTATCAATGGCCTCAATGATCCATGTGAAAAAAAGCCACCGTGCTCCGCTGGATTTCGATGATTTTAACGATTCATTCATGATGCACGGTACCACATCTCCCTTTTACCCGATCATTGCTTCAATTGATGTAGCGGTAAGTATGATGCAAGGAGATTCCGGCCGTTCCTTGGTACAGGAGTCGATCGATGAAGCCATTGCTTTCCGTAAAGCCGTCGTTTCCGTTAAACGCCAGATTCGTAAGCAAGAGGGCGAATCAGCCTGGTTTTTTGACGTTCTACAGCCGGCGGAGGTTCATGATAAGGCAACGGGTAAACAGTACAGCTTTGAAGAGGCTCCGCTTGAGCTACTCAACCAGGGTCCTGAATGTTGGGAATTATGTGCGGGCGATAGCTGGCACGGCTTTCACGATGAAGATCTGGTTGATACCAATAGCATGCTTGATCCGGTAAAAGTCACCATTACCTGCCCAGGTATTAACCTGGACGGTAGTTACCAAGAGCAGGGTATTCCTGGCTATTTGATTACCAAATTCCTTGATGACAAAAGGATTGAAATTGCCCGCACCGGCGATTACACGATCCTCATTCTGTTTTCTGTTGGTATCACCAAAGGGAAATGGGGCACGTTAATTGAAAGCCTGCTGACCTTTAAAAAACTCTATGACTCCGATGCGCTTGCCGTTGATGCTATTGCGTCTTTGAAAGGCCAATCACCGCATTACGATAACTTGACCCTGAAACAACTCTGCCAGCAGATGCATGAAAAAATGTGCGATCTGGATCTGATGAACCACATTAATGAGGCGGTTAATACCGACCCTGAACCGGTGATGACTCCGGCTGCGGCCTATCAGAAAGTGCTGCGCTATAAGGCGGAACACATCCGCCTGGATGATTTTTCTGGCCGTATTGCCGCCAGCATGTTGGTTCCTTACCCACCAGGTATCCCGGTCTTGATGCCAGGCGAACGTCTGCCAGTTGGCGACAAAGGCATTATGGGCTATCTGCGTGCTTTACAGGACTTTGATAAACACTTCCCAGGTTTTGAACATGAGATCCAGGGTATCAACGTTGATGAAAACGGTGACTTTTGGGTAAGAGCCATCGTTGAAGATGAACGCAAAGCTGTAAAACGGCCGGAACAGCTCCGTTTCAAACGCCGGGTTTCTACAACTATTAAAAAAGGTCGCCAATAATCATCTAGTTATCTCATCACTCCGATCCGCCAGGGCCGGGGTGATGTCTATTCCGATGCAAGGGTTTTATTTATGTCAAATCAATCTTCAACATCATCAACGAGTGCTACTGACACAGCAAAGACAGACGGCGAGCACAAGCTCGGGCTAATTGCATTAATCGCCATTGTTGTAGGATCTATGCTTGGCGGTGGTGTATTTAGCCTTCCCCAAAACACAGCTGCTACCTCGGCAGTAGGGCCGATCATTATCGCGTGGCTTATCGCAGGTATTGGTATCTACTTTATCGCGAACTCATTTCGCCTGTTGTCCGACCTGCGCCCCGACCTACAGGCGGGTGTCTATATGTATGCCCAGGAAGGCTTCGGCTCATTTATTGCTTTCAACGTCGCCTGGGGATACTGGCTGATGACTGCCTTTGGCAACGTCGCCTTCGCCGTAATCTTGATGGACGCGTTAAACCAGTTTTTCCCCGGTGTATTCACCGATGGCAATAACCTGAATTCAATTATCTGCGGTTCGGTCTTGATTTGGGGTTACAACTTCCTGGTCTTGTCCGGGACGAAAGTTGCAGGTTTTGTGAACACCCTCGGTACCATTGCCAAACTTGTACCACTGGTGTTGTTTGTTGTCATACTGGGCTTCTTAATCAATTATTCTCAGCTGTTTAGCAACTTTTGGGGAACTGCACCACAAATCGTCGAAGGGGTCGGCAACCACGCTAAACCCGTATCACTGATGTCGCAAATCCTTGCCCCAATGACGGTAACACTGTGGGCATTTATTGGCGTAGAAGGCGCAGTCGTTCTTTCTGGACGAGCCAAAAACAAGAAAGATGTCGGCAAGGCCACGCTACTGGGGTTTTTGTTGGCACTTATCATCTACATACTGATGTCAATATTGCCGTTTGGCGTAATGCCGCAGGCTGAACTCGCTCAGGTCAGTAATCCTTCAACCGCAGGCGTCCTGGCGAAAGTAGTCGGTCACTGGGGCGGTTGGTTAATGAACGTGGGACTGATTATTTCTGTGCTGGCTGGCTGGTTAGCCTGGACGATGCTCTGCGCTGAAATTCCCATGGTTGCAGGGCAAAAAGGCGCTTTCCCACGGGCTTTTGCGCGCACCAATAGCAAACAGGCTGCCAATGTTTCCCTTTGGGTCAGCAGTTTTGTAATGCAGGCCGCGATGTTATTAGTCTATTTTTCTAATGACGCCTGGAACACGATGTACAACATTAGTGCATTGATGGTGGTGCCTGCATACATCACCACGACCTTGTATATGGCGAAAATTTGCCTCAATCGTGAGTATGATCAGTATGCCAAAAAGGGTCGTAAATTTGCCCTTGTCAGCGGCATTCTTGGCGTCATATTCTGCCTGTTTATCCTTTATGCCAGCCAAATCCAGTATGTGGCGCTGGTTCCCATTCTGCTTACCTGCGGGCTACCAGTGTTCATATGGTCTCGTAAAGAGAAGGGTGACAATCAGCCGCTGTTCCAGAATAAAGAAATTTTATATCTGTCCATCCTGTTGCTGCTTGATGCCATCGTCATCTGGTTGCTTATGATGGGGCGTATCACGCTATAAACGATCTCTTGCCCCCTAGCCCAAGAGAACCTAGGGGGAGCGAAGCTGCGATTTGATGACCTCAGGCTTCATTGAAAGAGCCAGTGTTTAAGGAATTGGTGACATGGTTAACCACAGCCGCGGCTGATCATGTCATCACACCGCCAGTAACGCTTGCTTCTGCACTCATGCACAGGGCTTTTCGCCCCACCCTCTGTCTTATCCACCAACTGAAAAATAAAACTTATCCTCGTATAGGAACAACCACGGCAAGGTTGGCAAGATGGCTTCAGCCCCCGCCCAATGATTTTCTAGCTATTTAAATCAATCAATTATGAAAAAACACCGCCATTATTATGTCTAATGAAGCGTTGATGTTGTTGGTGGATCCTGCTTACGCCGATCGTTATACCCATATTATCCACAGGTAGATCCCAGCTGATTCACAGAGTACAATACGGCCTCTTGAGTTTAAGGTTGGGATCATTCATTCATGGCAGACATTACTCTGATCAGTGGCAGCACGCTTGGCAGCGCAGAATACGTGGCTGAACATTTGGCCGAGAAACTTGAAGAAGCAGGTTTCTCAACGGAAATGCTGCATGGCCCTGAATTGGATGAATTGACGCTGTCAGGCCGCTGGCTGGTGGTTTCCTCCACTCACGGTGCCGGTGATTTACCAGATAACTTGCAGCCGCTGTTAGAACAACTGGCAGAGCAGCAACCTGATTTATCGCAGGTGCAGTTCGGTGCCGTCGGTTTGGGCAGTTCTGAGTACGATACCTTCTGTGGTGCGATCAAACAGATCGACGATCTTTTCCAGGCTCGTGGAGCGAAAAGGATCGGCGATCGTCTAGAGATCGACGTGACCCAACATGAAATTCCCGAGGATCCTGCCGAAGAATGGCTGAAGAATTGGATTATTTTACTCTAATTCGGTTAAAGATCGCGCGAACGATTGTGTATAACTAGGCTTAAAAGCAGGGTATAAGCGGTAGTTATCCCAATAACAACCGTCGTACGCTTTCTGTCCTGTGGATAACATGCCATTTAGATCCCAGCTTATACTGGCCAGGATCACCGATCATTCACAGCAAACGATCCTGCTTAATCGGCTGATCTTTATCTGGAATAATCACTTATCCACAGAGGATCGCGATCCTAATAAGAGATCTAATAAAGAGATCTTTAAATAAAAAAGATCTTCTTTTAATTACCTAAGATCCTGACCGCTTGGTCGATCGACTAAACTTGAGTAGAATCCTCCCCCCAGGGCAAACAACGATCGTTCGCAAGTACTCCGAGGTGCTGTTCCATGTTTTATCCAGAGCAATTTGACGTCATTATCATCGGTGGTGGCCATGCCGGAACCGAAGCCGCCATGGCTGCGGCACGTATGGGACGTCAGACTTTATTACTGACCCACAATATCGACACGCTGGGACAAATGTCCTGTAATCCGGCGATCGGTGGTATCGGGAAAGGGCATCTGGTCAAGGAAATCGATGCACTCGGCGGGCTGATGGCCAAGGCGATCGACCATGCGGGCATCCAGTTTAGGATACTAAACGCCAGCAAAGGCCCGGCAGTGCGAGCCACTCGAGCTCAGGCAGATCGCGTCCTGTATCGCCAAGCCGTTCGTACCGCATTGGAGAACCAGCCAAACCTGATGATCTTCCAACAACCGGTTGAGGATCTGATCGTCGAGAACGATCGAGTGGTGGGTGCGGTGACCCAGATGGGGCTGAAATTCCGTGCCAAAGCGGTAGTGCTGACCGTAGGCACCTTCCTGGATGGCAAGATCCACATCGGCCTGGAAAACTACAGCGGTGGCCGTGCTGGGGATCCTCCGTCGATCTCTTTGTCACAGCGCCTGCGTGAACTGCCTCTGCGTGTCAATCGCCTGAAAACGGGTACACCTCCCCGTATCGATGCACGCACCATAGATTTCAGCGTTTTGGCTGAGCAGCATGGCGATACGCCAATTCCAGTGTTTTCTTTCCTGGGCAACGCCAGCCAGCATCCACAGCAGGTGCCGTGCTACATCACGCACACCAATGAAAAAACCCATGACGTGATCCGCAATAACCTCGATCGTAGCCCGATGTATGCCGGGATCATCGAAGGGATCGGCCCACGCTATTGCCCATCGATCGAAGACAAGGTGATGCGCTTTGCCGATCGTAATGCGCACCAGATCTTCCTGGAACCAGAAGGGTTAACCAGCAACGAGATCTACCCGAACGGGATTTCCACCAGTTTGCCGTTTGACGTACAGATGCAGATCGTGCGTTCGATGGAAGGGATGCAAAATGCCCGTATCGTTCGTCCTGGCTATGCCATCGAGTACGATTTCTTCGATCCACGCGATCTGAAGCCCACGTTGGAAAGCAAATTTATTCAAGGGCTGTTCTTCGCAGGCCAGATCAACGGCACCACCGGTTACGAAGAAGCTGCTGCACAAGGCCTGTTGGCTGGGTTGAACGCCGGACGTTATGCCGTTGAAGACGAAGGCTGGTCACCACGCCGCGATCAGGCTTACCTTGGGGTGCTGGTGGACGATCTCAGTACACTGGGCACCAAAGAGCCGTACCGCATGTTTACCTCACGTGCCGAATACCGTCTGATGCTGCGTGAAGACAACGCCGATCTGCGCCTGACGGAAAAAGGCCGTGAACTGGGGCTGGTTGACGATGAGCGCTGGCAGCGCTACTGCGAAAAGCTTGAGCACATCGAACAGGAACGCCAGCGTCTGCGTGATATCTGGGTGCACCCGCATTCAGAGAACGTCGAGCAGGTTAACGTCCTGCTGAAAGCTCCTCTGTCACGTGAAGCCAACGGCGAAGAACTGCTGCGCCGCCCGGAAATGGATTATGGCCAACTGACCGCGGTGGCAGCTTTTGCTCCTGCACTGGCAGACACCGAAGCCGCTGAGCAAGTGGAAATTCAGGTGAAATACGAAGGCTACATCGCTCGCCAGCAAGATGAGATCGACAAACAACAGCGCAACGAGAACACCGTGCTGCCGCTGGATCTCGATTATCGTCAGGTCTCCGGATTGTCCAACGAGGTGATCGCCAAACTGAACGATCACAAGCCTAACTCGATCGGTCAGGCTTCGCGCATTTCCGGTATCACCCCAGCAGCGATCTCTATTTTGCTAATCTGGCTGAAAAAGCAGGGCTTACTGCGCCGCAGCGCATAAATCCGCTCACCGAGTGGCCGTTTGCCTATCTCCTTAGCAAACGGCCGCTGACATCATCTCAAGCCTGAATTATCATAGACTGCCTAAGAGAGCAGTTGCAGATTGGCCTGCTGTTCCACGCCTGTCAGAGGACTCTGTTGTGCAAAAAAAATTGGATTCGTTGCTTGCAGCGGCTGGAATTTCGCTTCCCGATCAACAAAAGCAGCAATTGTTGGGCTATGTCGCTATGCTCGACAAGTGGAACAAGGCTTACAACCTCACTTCTGTACGCGATCCGCAGCAAATGCTGGTGCGTCATATCATGGACAGCATCGTGGTGAATGCCCATCTGACAGGTTCACGCTTTATTGACGTTGGCACCGGCCCGGGTTTGCCAGGCATTCCGTTGGCAATAGTGCGGCCCGATGCCCATTTCACCCTGTTAGACAGCCTGGGCAAGCGCGTACGCTTCCTGCGCCAGGTACAGCATGAGCTGGGGCTGAACAATATCGAGCCGATACAGAGCCGTGTGGAAGAGTTTGTGGCAGAGCCGCCGTTTGATGGTGTGATCAGCCGGGCTTTTGCTTCACTGCAAGACATGTTGGCTTGGTGTCACCATCTGCCAGCCAAAGGGAAGGGCCGTTTTTATGCGCTGAAAGGGGTTTGCCCGCAAGACGAGTTGGCCCAGTTGCCAGAAGGGATTTCTCTGGAGTCGGTGGTGCGTTTGCAGGTGCCGGAGCTGGATGGCGAGCGCCATTTGATCGTCCTGAAAGCCCACTAAAGCCAAATCAGAATTGTTTAGCATCAAATAATCAGCGATTGGTGTAGGGTACAGAAGGTAAATAGCAAGCAGGCTAATCAGATTGGCCCTTTCTTTCGTTTATTTACCTTCAATTAACATTCTTATGTCAAAAATGCATCATTCCAGTGAGTGATAGTCACGTTAGCAACAATGTGCGAAAGATTCCGATTTGCTGTCAGTGTTAATTGAGTGTTGCTTTATTATTCCTGTGAATGTCAATAAAAGGTTTTTACGGGGTATAAGGATTGTTTTTGAACGGTTACGTTGTAATGATTTGATTTATAATATTTTTTGATCGCCCAAAAAGCTAAAGACCTAGGTCGTGAACCTGGGCTATAACTCATTAATAGTCAGTATTGTGATCGGTTGCACGTTTCTTACCGCAACCGTGGAATAGTCAGACAAATAAATGCGAGCGATTATTCCGGCCATTTTCTTGTGAAAATAGCCCGAAAAGGGGAAATTTAAATAATTGTTCACCTTTTCGCTACTTATCGATTGAATTCGTTGGAGTGGCCCGTATAATTTGCACGTTTTTTGCTGCTTGACTCAGAACCGCAAAGGCAGTTTTATACGTCGGCATACCCCCTCAGGGGTACGGAGAGAACAAACGTCATGTCTGTGTCCCTGTACAGCGGAAAAGTTGCACGCAAGTTGCTGTTGCTGCAGTTAATGACTTTTGTTTTGATCAGCGCTGCTTTCGGCCTGAAAAGTCTGGAGTGGAGCGGTTCGGCACTGGCAGGTGGCCTGGCTGCCTGGTTACCCAATGCCATGTTTATGCTGTTTGCCTTGCGTCATCAGGCACAGACGCCGGCACCCGGACGGGTTGCCTGGTCGTTCGCCATTGGTGAAGGGCTAAAGGTCGTGATCACCATCGTTTTGCTGATCGTGGCGCTTGGGGTGTTCAAAGCGGCGTTTGTACCGCTTGGCCTGACCTATTTAGCGGTGTTGATTGTGCAGATAGTGGCACCAGCCGTGATTAACAGTTACCGAACTTAACTAAATAAGGGTAAGAGGCATCATGTCTGCAGGAGAAGTCTTGACTCCACAGGAGTATATCGGTCACCACCTGACGCAGCTTCAGGTCGGGACGGGGTTCTGGTCGATTAACGTCGACTCGATGTTTTTCTCCATTGTCCTCGGGGTGGTCTTTCTGGCGGTTTTCCGCAAGGTAGCCAAAAATGCCACCAGCGGCGTGCCCGGAAAGTTGCAAACCGCCGTTGAGCTGATCGTTGGCTTTGTCGATAACAGCGTTAAAGATATGTACCACGGCAAGAGCAAGGTCATTGCTCCGCTGGCGCTGACGGTATTCGTCTGGGTGTTCCTGATGAACCTGATGGACCTGATCCCGGTCGACTTCCTGCCGTTTATCGCTGAGAATTATCTCGGTCTGCCAGCACTGCGCGCGGTGCCTACCGCCGACGTGAACATCACGCTGTCGATGGCGTTGGCCGTATTTGTCCTGATCCTGTTCTATAGCATTAAAATGAAAGGCATTGGTGGGTTCGTCAAAGAGTTAACCATGCAGCCGTTCAACCACCCGGTATTTATTCCCATTAACCTGATCCTTGAAGGTGTCAGCCTGCTGTCCAAACCTGTTTCACTGGGTCTGCGACTGTTCGGCAACATGTATGCGGGTGAGTTGATCTTCATCCTGATTGCTGGTCTGTTGCCGTGGTGGTCACAGTGGATGCTGAGTTTGCCTTGGGCAATCTTCCACATCCTGATCATTACGCTTCAAGCCTTTATTTTCATGGTTCTGACGATCGTCTATCTGTCGATGGCGTCTGAAGAGCACTGATTTTCTTAAAACACTTGCACTATTAAACTGAAACAAACTGGAGACTGTCATGGAAAACCTGAATATGGATCTGCTGTACATGGCTGCCGCTATTATGATGGGGTTAGCGGCAATCGGTGCTGCGATCGGTATCGGCATCCTGGGTGGTAAATTCTTGGAAGGCGCTGCACGTCAACCTGATCTGATCCCTCTGTTGCGTACACAGTTCTTTATCGTTATGGGCCTGGTTGACGCCATCCCGATGATCGCTGTTGGTCTGGGTCTTTACGTGATGTTTGCTGTCGCGTAAGTAGGGGTAACCCTCTACAAATAACCATTAATTAACTTTTAAAGAGGCATTGTGCTGTGAATATTAACGCAACAATCCTCGGCCAGGCTATCGCGTTCATCCTGTTTGTCTGGTTCTGCATGAAGTATGTATGGCCGCCGATTATGGCAGCCATCGAGAAGCGTCAGAAAGAAATTGCTGATGGCCTCGCTTCTGCAGAACGTGGCAAAAAAGATTTGGACTTAGCGCAGGCCACTGCGACCGACCAGCTGAAAACTGCCAAAGCGGAAGCCCAGGCGATTATTGAGCAAGCAAACAAACGCAAAGCTCAGATCGTGGACGAAGCGAAAGCAGAAGCCGAGCAGGAGCGTAACAAAATCGTCGCGCAGGCTCAGGCTGAGATCGAAGCCGAACGTAAGCGCGCTCGTGAAGAGTTGCGTAAGCAAGTCGCGATGCTGGCAATTGCCGGTGCCGAGAAGATCATCGAACGTTCCGTGGATGAAGCTGCTAACAGCGACATCGTTGATAAACTGGTCGCTGAACTGTAAGGAGGGAGGGGCTGATGTCTGAATTTATCACCGTAGCTCGCCCCTACGCCAAAGCAGCTTTTGACTTTGCCGTTGAGAACCAAAGCGTAGAACGCTGGCAGCAAATGCTGGCGTTTACTGCTGTTGTCACACGTAATGAACAGATGGCGGAACTGCTTTCCGGTGCTGTTGCACCTGAAACCTTGTCCAACACGTTTATTGCGGTTTGTGGCGATGAGCTCGACGAACATGGCCAGAACTTTATCCGTGTAATGGCCGAAAATGGGCGTTTACTGGTCCTTCCTGCGGTACTGCAACAGTTCATAGAACTGCGCGCCGCGCTGGAATCCACCGTCGAAGTCGAGGTGCTCTCATCGAGCGCACTGAACGACACACAGCAAGCCAAGATTATCGCTGCGATGGAAAAACGTCTGTCACGCAAAGTTAAGCTGAATTGCAAAATTGACAAGTCTGTACTGGCCGGTGTCATTATCCGTGCCGGTGATCTGGTGATCGATGGCAGCGTACGTGGCCGTCTCGAGCGCCTGGCAGACGTCTTGCAGTCTTAAGGGGACTGGAGCATGCAACTGAATTCCACCGAAATCAGCGAACTGATCAAGCAGCGCATTGCTCAGTTCAATGTAGTGAGCGAAGCTCACAATGAAGGTACCATCGTTTCCGTCAGCGACGGGATCATCCGCGTACACGGTTTGGCCGAGGTTATGCAGGGCGAAATGATCGCACTGCCAGGCAACCGTTATGCAATTGCATTGAACCTGGAGCGTGACTCTGTAGGTGCCGTGGTAATGGGTCCGTATTCGGATCTGGCCGAAGGCATGAAGGTAAAATGTACCGGCCGTATTCTGGAAGTTCCAGTTGGCCGTGGCCTGCTGGGCCGTGTGGTCAACACCCTGGGCGCACCTATCGACGGTAAAGGCCCGGTTGAACATGACGGTTTCTCTCCGGTTGAAACTATCGCACCTGGCGTTATCGAGCGTCAGTCTGTTGATCAGCCTGTACAGACCGGTTACAAATCGGTCGACGCCATGATCCCAATCGGTCGTGGCCAGCGTGAGCTGGTGATCGGCGACCGTCAAACCGGTAAAACTGCCCTGGCGATCGATGCGATCATCAACCAGCGCGATTCCGGCATCAAATGCGTTTACGTGGCTATCGGCCAGAAAGCGTCTACCATCGCTAACGTGGTGCGCAAGCTGGAAGAGCACGGCGCACTGGCCAACACCATCGTGGTTGTGGCTACCGCGTCAGAATCCGCTGCACTGCAATACCTGGCACCATATGCCGGTTGCGCAATGGGCGAATACTTCCGTGACCGCGGTGAAGATGCGCTGATCGTATACGATGACCTGTCCAAACAGGCCGTTGCTTACCGTCAGATCTCCCTGCTGCTTCGCCGTCCACCAGGTCGTGAAGCTTACCCAGGCGACGTATTCTACCTCCACTCCCGTTTGCTGGAGCGTGCTGCGCGTGTTAACGCCGACTACGTTGAAGCCTTCACCAAAGGTGAAGTCAAAGGCCAAACCGGTTCACTGACCGCTCTGCCGATCATTGAAACCCAGGCGGGTGACGTTTCCGCGTTCGTTCCGACCAACGTAATCTCGATTACCGATGGTCAGATCTTCCTGGAATCCAACCTGTTTAACTCCGGTATTCGTCCGGCGGTTAACCCGGGTATTTCCGTATCCCGTGTGGGTGGTGCAGCACAGACCAAGATCATGAAAAAACTGTCCGGTGGTATTCGTACCGCTCTGGCACAGTATCGTGAACTGGCTGCGTTCTCTCAGTTCGCTTCCGATCTGGACGATGCAACGCGTAAACAGCTGAGCCACGGTCAGAAAGTGACCGAGCTGCTGAAACAGAAACAGTATGCGCCGATGTCCGTCGCACAACAGTCTCTGGTGCTGTTTGCCGCCGAGCGTGGCTACCTGAACGACGTAGAAGTGGCGAAAGTCGTCAGCTTCGAAGCCGCTCTGGTTGCTTTTGCGGACCGCGAGCATGCCGAACTGCTGAACCACATCAACCAAACTGGTGCTTATAACGATGAGATCGAAGGCAAGCTGAAAGGCATCCTCGATACCTTCAAGGCAACCCAGTCCTGGTAACGCATAGCGGCCTGCCGTTGCAAGACGGCAGGCCGCTGGCAATGAGGAGAAGCAGAGATGGCCGGCGCAAAAGAGATACGTAGTAAGATCGCCAGCGTGCAAAACACGCAGAAGATCACTAAAGCGATGGAAATGGTCGCCGCCTCCAAAATGCGTAAATCGCAGGAACGCATGGCGGCCAGCCGTCCTTATGCAGAGACCATGCGCGAGGTGATTGGTCACCTGGCTTTAGGGAATCTGGAATATAAGCACCCGTACCTGGATGAGCGTGACGTTAAGCGCGTCGGGTATCTGGTGGTGTCTACTGACCGTGGTCTCTGTGGCGGCTTGAACATCAACCTGTTCAAGAAGCTGTTGGCAGAGATGAAAGGCTGGTCTGAAAAAGGCGTTGAAGCTGATTTAGCGCTGATTGGCTCAAAAGCGGCCTCTTTCTTTGGTTCCGTGGGCGGCAACGTGGTTGCCCAAGTGACCGGCATGGGGGATAACCCTTCCCTGTCGGATCTGATCGGTCCAGTGAAAGTGATGCTGCAAGCCTACGACGAAGGTCGTTTAGACAAGCTGTACGTTGTCAGCAACAAATTTGTTAATACGATGTCCCAGGAACCGCAGTTACTGCAACTTCTGCCATTGCCACCTTCTGATGACAGTGAACTGAAGAAAAAATCCTGGGATTACCTGTATGAACCCGATCCAAAAGTGCTGCTTGATACCTTGCTGCGCCGTTATGTGGAATCGCAAGTTTATCAGGGCGTCGTGGAAAACCTGGCCAGCGAGCAGGCCGCACGAATGGTAGCGATGAAAGCCGCAACCGATAACGGCGGTAGCCTGATCAAAGAGCTGCAGTTGGTATACAACAAGGCGCGTCAGGCCAGCATCACTCAGGAACTCACCGAGATCGTTTCGGGAGCCTCCGCGGTTTAAGCTAGGTTTACGAATTACGTAGAGGATTCAAGATGGCTACTGGAAAGATTATCCAGGTAATCGGCGCCGTGGTGGACGTCGAGTTCCCTCAGGATGCCGTACCGAAAGTGTACAACGCTCTTGAGGTTGCAAACGGCACCGAGAAATTGGTGCTGGAAGTTCAGCAACAGCTGGGTGGCGGCGTGGTTCGCTGTATCGCAATGGGGACCTCAGACGGTCTGCGTCGTGGTCTGGCCGTAACCGACCTGCAGCACCCAATTGAAGTACCGGTAGGTAAAGCTACCCTGGGCCGTATCATGAACGTATTGGGTGAACCAATCGACATGAAGGGCGACATCGGCGAAGAAGAACGTTGGGCTATTCACCGCCCGGCGCCAAGCTACGAAGAGTTGTCCAGCTCCCAGGATCTGCTGGAAACCGGTATCAAGGTAATGGACCTGATCTGCCCGTTCGCCAAGGGGGGTAAAGTCGGTCTGTTCGGTGGTGCTGGTGTAGGTAAAACCGTAAACATGATGGAGCTGATCCGTAACATCGCGATCGAGCACTCCGGTTATTCTGTGTTTGCGGGCGTGGGTGAACGTACTCGTGAGGGTAACGACTTCTACCACGAAATGACCGACTCCAACGTACTGGACAAAGTTTCCCTGGTTTACGGCCAGATGAACGAGCCACCAGGTAACCGTCTGCGCGTTGCGCTGACCGGGCTGACCATGGCTGAGAAGTTCCGTGACGAAGGTCGTGACGTACTGCTGTTCGTCGATAACATCTACCGTTATACCCTGGCCGGTACCGAAGTGTCCGCACTTCTGGGCCGTATGCCATCGGCGGTAGGTTATCAGCCAACGCTGGCGGAAGAGATGGGTGTTCTGCAAGAACGTATCACCTCTACCAAGACCGGTTCAATCACCTCTGTGCAGGCCGTTTACGTTCCTGCGGATGACTTGACTGACCCATCACCAGCCACCACCTTTGCTCACTTGGATGCAACCGTGGTACTGAGCCGTAACATCGCTTCTCTGGGTATCTACCCGGCCGTTGACCCGCTGGATTCCACCAGCCGTCAGCTGGATCCGCTGGTAGTTGGCCAGGAGCACTACGACGTAGCGCGTGGCGTGCAGTCTATTCTGCAACGCTATCAGGAACTGAAAGATATCATCGCCATCCTGGGTATGGACGAGCTGTCAGAAGACGACAAGCTGGTTGTATCCCGTGCGCGTAAAATCCAACGTTTCCTGTCTCAGCCGTTCTTCGTGGCAGAAGTCTTTACCGGTTCTCCGGGCAAGTTCGTATCGCTGAAAGATACCATCCGTGGTTTCAAAGGCATTATGGACGGCGACTATGACCACCTGCCGGAGCAGGCGTTCTACATGGTTGGCACCATTGAAGAAGCAGTGGAAAAAGCCAAGAAACTGTAACGCCTTGAGAGGAGGGTGATATGGCTATGACTTACCATCTGGATGTCGTCAGCGCGGAAAAACAGATGTTTTCCGGCCTGGTGCAGAAGATCCAGGTGACAGGCAGCGAAGGCGAACTGGGGATCTTCCCTGGCCATGCGCCGCTGCTGACTGCCATCAAGCCTGGCATGGTGCGTATTGTTAAACAGCACGGTGAAGAAGAGTTCATCTACCTGTCCGGCGGTATCCTTGAGGTACAGCCGAGCGTGGTAACCGTGCTGGCGGACACTGCCATCCGTGGAACGGACCTCGACGAAGCGAGAGCGCTGGAAGCTAAGCGTAAAGCTGAAGAGCACATCCGTAGCTCTCATGGCGATGTCGACTATGCTCAGGCATCTGCTGAACTGGCGAAAGCGATCGCGAAACTGCGCGTTATCGAGCTCACCAGAAAAGCGATGTAAACTCCCACGTTGCCTGCAGCGTGTGGAAATAAGAAAGCGGCCCCTGTGGGTCGCTTTTTTTTTGTTTTAAAATAAGCGTTTCAACCGGCCAGGCATTGTGCTGTATTAGCGCTTCCAGTGGAATTAAGCGTCGCCGATCGCCGACAGTTTTTTTTCGGTTGAATAAGAATACTCCGGATAATGGCAGACCTAGAGCCACAGGGGTTACGCCGGATTCGTGTAGAGAAATATGTAGTAATTCCGTCACCAAACGGGTTTACTTTCGTCCATCAAAATGGAGTTATCAGGTTGCTTATGTCTAACAGCGCAATGAGCGTGGTTATCCTCGCCGCGGGCAAGGGAACACGCATGTATTCCGACCTTCCCAAGGTGTTACATCCGCTTGCGGGTAAGCCAATGGTGCAGCACGTCATTGATGCTGCCATGAAGTTGGGTGCTAAAAACGTCCATCTGGTTTACGGCCACGGCGGCGAGCTGCTGAAAAGTACCCTGCGTAATGATGCACTAAACTGGGTGTTGCAGGCCGAGCAGTTGGGAACCGGCCATGCGATGCAGCAGGCGGCACCGCATTTTGCCGATGATGAAGACGTGCTGATGCTGTATGGCGATGTGCCACTGATCGCCGTCGATACGCTGACGCGCCTGCTGGCAGCCAAACCTCAGGGTGGCATTGGCCTGCTTACGGTGAAGCTGCAAGACCCGAGCGGTTATGGCCGCATCGTACGTGAAAACGGCACCGTGGTGGGCATTGTCGAACATAAAGATGCCAACGATGAGCAGCGCCAGATTAATGAGATCAACACCGGCATTCTGGTGGCCAACGGCCGCGATCTGAAGCGCTGGCTGGGCAAGCTGAACAATAATAATGCCCAGGGTGAATTCTATATCACCGACATCATTGCCCTGGCACATGCCGAGGGTAACAAGATTGAGGCGGTACACCCGGCGCGCCTGAGCGAAGTTGAAGGCGTGAATAACCGCCTGCAACTGTCGCAGCTTGAACGCGTGTATCAGGCCGAGCAGGCAGAGAAGCTATTGCTAGCTGGCGTGATGCTGCTGGATCCGGCGCGCTTCGATCTGCGTGGCGAGCTGGAACATGGCCGCGACATATCCATCGATGCCAACGTGATTATCGAAGGCAAGGTCAAGCTGGGTAACCGCGTGAAGATTGGTGCCGGCTGCGTGCTGAAAAACTGCGTGATTGGCGACGACTGCGAGATCAGCCCTTACAGCGTGCTAGAAGATGCGCAGCTGGAAGCGGCCTGTACCGTTGGCCCATTTGCCCGTCTGCGCCCTGGTGCCGAACTGGCAGAAGGTGCCCACGTCGGCAACTTCGTGGAAATCAAAAAGGCCCGCCTGGGCAAAGGTTCCAAAGCTGGTCACCTGAGCTATCTGGGCGACGCCGAAATTGGCGATGATGTGAATATCGGTGCCGGTACTATCACCTGCAACTACGACGGTGCCAACAAGCATAAAACCATTATCGGCGACGGCGTGTTTGTCGGCTCGGACACTCAGCTGGTGGCTCCGGTCACCGTAGGCAAAGGGGTGACGATCGCTGCCGGTACCACGGTGACCCGTGATATTGCGGATAATGAGCTGGTGTTGAGCCGGGTCAAGCAGGTGCACATTCAAGGCTGGCAGCGTCCAACCAAGAAGAAGTAGGCCCCCTCACCCCAACCCTCTCCCACAGGGAGAGGGAGCTGTCTGGAGTGCATAGTTAGTCCGTGCAACTTCGGAAAGTAGAGAGTAAGAAGAAAGGCAGGGTATTACGCAGAAAAATCAACGAACTCGATCGGTCCCCTCTCCCTGTGGGAGAGGGTTAGGGTGAGGGCATCACTGTTTTGCTCTGTACTTTCGTTAAAGAGCACAGAGCAAAACATAATAATCCCCATTCTCTACAGGCTCGGGGAAGCACGGTAAAACCGGCAAAAATCAGGTCAAGGCATCGCAAGTGCCCTGAAAGGCACTTAATTAGGAATACGACTAATGTGTGGAATTGTAGGTGCAGTAGCGCAACGTGATATATCAGAAATCCTGTTGGAAGGTTTACGCCGCCTGGAATACCGGGGTTACGACTCAGCGGGTCTGGCCGTGGTGGATAGCGAGGGTAACGTCAGCCGTTTACGTCGTGTCGGCAAGGTACAAAAACTGGCTGAAGCGGCAGAGCAACAGGATCTGCACGGCGGTACCGGGATTGCCCATACCCGCTGGGCGACGCACGGTGAGCCTTCGGAGGCGAACGCGCATCCTCATGTTTCAGATTACATCGCGGTGGTGCATAACGGCATTATCGAAAACTACGAACCGCTGCGTGAACAGCTGATTGAGCGTGGTTATCACTTCAGTTCTGAAACCGATACCGAGGTGATTGCTCACCTGGTGCATTGGGAACAGAAGCAGGGCGGTACATTGCTGGAAGTGGTACAGCGTGTGATCCCACAGCTGCGTGGTGCTTATGGCACCGTGGTGATGGACAGCCGCGATCCGAGCGTATTGGTGGCTGCTCGTTCAGGTAGCCCGCTGGTGATTGGCCGTGGCGTGGGCGAAAACTTCATTGCCTCCGACCAACTGGCCCTGCTGCCGGTAACCCGCCGCTTTATCTTCCTGGAAGAAGGCGACGTGGTAGAAGTGACCCGCCGCACCGTCAGCATTTTTGACAAGCAGGGTAATGCGATTGAGCGCCCAGAGATCGAATCTCAGGTGCAATACGACGCCGGTGACAAAGGCGCGTACCGCCATTACATGCAAAAAGAGATTTTTGAGCAGCCAATGGCGCTGAAAAACACCCTTGAGGGGCGTTTCAGCCATGGCAAGATCGATCTGAGTGAGCTTGGCCCGCACGCTGACGAACTGCTGTCAAAAGTGCAGCACGTGCAGATCATCGCCTGTGGGACTTCTTATCACTCGGGGATGGTGGCTCGTTACTGGTTCGAGTCGCTGGCCGGTGTGCCTTGTGACGTCGAGATTGCCTCTGAATTCCGTTATCGCAAGTCAGCGGTGCGCCCAGGCAGCCTGATCATCACCCTGTCTCAATCCGGTGAGACCGCCGATACGTTGGCAGCGTTGCGTCTGTCCAAAGAGTTGGGCTATTTGGGTTCCCTGGCCGTGTGCAACGTGGCAGGTTCTTCCCTGGTACGCGAGTCCGACCTAGCGCTGATGACCAAGGCCGGAACCGAAATCGGTGTTGCCTCCACTAAAGCCTTTACCACCCAGCTTGCTGTGCTGTTGATGCTGGTGGCGCGTCTTGGCCGGCTGAAAGGGATGGCGGAAAGCGTAGAGCATGACATCGTGCATGGCTTGCAGGCGTTACCTGCGCGTATCGAGCAGATGCTGTCACTGGATAAGAGCATCGAAGCGCTGGCGGAAGGTTTCTCTGACAAGCATCACGCACTGTTCCTTGGCCGTGGCGATCAATACCCGATCGCTATGGAAGGGGCGCTGAAGCTCAAAGAGATCTCCTATATCCACGCAGAGGCGTACGCAGCCGGTGAGCTTAAGCACGGCCCGCTGGCGTTGATCGATGCCGACATGCCGGTGATCGTGGTTGCGCCTAACAACGAGCTGTTGGAGAAGCTTAAATCCAATATCGAAGAGGTGCGTGCCCGTGGTGGCCAGCTGTATGTGTTCGCCGATCAGGATGCCGGTTTCGTCAGCAGCGAAGGGATGACCATCATCCCACTGCCGCATGTTGAAGATATAGTTGCACCGATCTTCTACACCGTGCCGTTACAGTTGCTGTCTTACTACGTCGCTCTGATCAAAGGCACCGATGTGGATCAGCCACGTAACCTGGCGAAATCCGTTACTGTGGAATAATCGCTAACCCTTCTGCTATGAATACCGTGTTGGGTTACTCAACACGGTATTTTTTTAGCCCCAGTTTTACCATTAACGCTATGATTGGCGGGTGATGCTACAGGGAAGGGAATACGTAGATAATGAATATTTTGATTACTGGAGCACGGGCTCCGGTCGCGATAGAGTGGGCGCGTATTGCGTTGCGCAGCGGGCACCGCGTCTGGTTGGCGGATAGCCTGAAGTGGCCACTAGGCCGCTTTTTACAAGGGATTGAAGGTTATCTACGGCTTCCCTCCCCGCGCCAGGATCTTGCCGGTTATCAACAGCAGCTACAAGGCTATCTCGACCAACATGCTATTGGGCTGCTGATCCCCACCTGTGAAGAGATCTTCTACCTCTCCCAGGCGTTTGCTGCGTATATCGGGCCTACCGAGTGGCTGATGCCTGAACGGCAGTTGCTATTTGAACTGCATCATAAGTACCAAAGCCTGAGCCTGTTAACGGGATTGGGTGAGGTGCGGATCCCCGCAACCCGAATGCTAATCTCTTGCTCGCAAATTGACGACGATCCTCAGACCATTTTGAAACCGGTTTATTCACGCTTTGGTCGCCAAGTGATCCGCACGCCAAAACCGGGTGCATTGAATGAACGGCAGCTCAACGAACATATTCCCTGGGTGCAGCAGCAGAAAATAGACGGCGTGGCCTTATGCAACTATGCCGTTTTTGAGAACGGCAGGCTGATCGCGCATCAGGCTTATCAACCCAAATATTGCTTCAATCAGGCTGCAGGCAGCTACTTTGTTCCCCATCAGGATCGGCGGCTGGACGACTTTGTGCACCAGTTTGGGGAAAAAACCGGCTTTCATGGCCAGGTGGCGTTCGATTTTATCGAACAGGACGGGGTGATTTTTGTTATTGAGTGTAATCCCAGGGCCACCAGCGGCCTGCATTTGCTGGGGGCTCAGATGTCCATCACTGCCGATGGGCAACTGCAATACCAGCCAGCGCCGCCCAAGGCGGGACACGTGGGCGTGATCATACTGTTATTCTTTGCCTGGCAGGCTTGGCGCGATAAGCAGTTGGCGACGCTATGGCGGGACTTTCGCCAAGCGCCTAATCTGCTCAACGATCACCGTTGGCCGATAAGTGCCGGAGCGCAGTGGTGTGCATTGTTGGAAATGGGATACCGCAGCTTGCGCTATCGGCGGCCCCTCACCGATGCCAGCACCTTTGATATTGAGTGGGACGGTTAGCATGGAGCAGGTTAATCATTGGCAGCGCCTGCAAGTGACCCTGCTACAACAGCCAGGCATGATTGCCAATCTCCAGACGTCGATGACCGAGTATCAACAGGATGGCTTCTGGATACCGGCGACGGTCAATGATTACGTACCCGGTAATTGCTATGTGGTTTCCCCGCTGGCGCTGATCGTCGATTACGCGCGGGATGAAATTATCAAAATCGATAACGGCGCGTTGCGGGCGCTGTGCAACGGGTTGACGCTGTTGCTGAAATGGCCCTTATTGCTGGCACACGTCGATCGGCTCCAGGTGCTGAATAATCAGTGCCTTTCCACCAATTTGACCAGCAGCCACTGGCAATCCCTGGATACCGACGCGTTGCGGCAACAGGCATTGCAGCGCTATCCCCAGCATACGTTGATGATCCGTTCACTTAATGGGCAGCAGACTCCTGAGCTGTTGGCTCGGCTCTCCCAGCAAGGTTGGCTGCCTATCGTCAGCCGTCAGGTTTATTGCCTGGACGATCCTTTACGCTGGTGGGGAAAAATCAACGCGCGCCGGGATGACAAACTGCTGCATCAGATAGGATGGGAGTTCAAACGGCTGTCTGCTGATGATCCCGAACAAATGCAGTGTGCCGAACGCCTCTATAACCAGCTCTACCTGGAAAAATACAGCCGCCAGAATGTGCAGTTCACCGCCGGTTATTTATCTCAGGCCTTGCAGCTTGGTGTGTTGCAACTGTACGGTTTGTTCCACCAGCAGCAAATGGTGGGGGTGTTGGGAATGGTTCAGCTGGAACAGACGGTAACGGTGCCGATCGTCGGCTATCGGACAGAATTACCCGCGTCATTGGCGCTATATCGTCGTTTGATCGCCTTTGCGTTACGCTACGCCATGGAGCACAAGCTGTTTCTCAATTTGAGTTCCGGTGCGCCGGATTTTAAGCGGGTTCGTGGTTGCCAACCGGTGATTGAATACAGCATGGTTTATGTCCGGCACCTGAACGTTTATCAGCGTAGCGTCTGGGCGGTGATTTCCTGGCTTTCCCGCAAGGTCTATCAGCCGTTATTGAAACGCTATCAGTTATGAATATTACTCAGATATCGCCCTGCAACTTGGGGATAGTGCGCCAGCGATTGGCAATATGACAAACGTGTAAAAAAGAGCGAAAACCGCTCATATTCAGAGAGATAGTGCAGCAACAGGCAGATTTTTGCAGATTGTTTTTTGTCTGGAAATGACATCATCTCACTGATTTTAATCAAATTAATATCAATTACTCTCCGCTGTAATATAACTGTCATATTTAGTACATTTTACTGTCACCAAACTGTCCTATTTTCCCTCCTGCAGCAATACTTACTCTGATGAAAACGACTCAAAGTCGATTTTTGAAATATCCCATTAGGAGGGATTATGAAACTGATGCGTACCACCGTCGCCAGTATTGTGGCAGCGACTTTCTCTTTGGCCTCTGTGTCCGCCTTCGCTGCTGCTAGCCTGACCGGTGCAGGTGCGACATTCCCCGCTCCGGTGTATGCCAAGTGGGCAGATTCTTATCAGAAAGAAACCGGCAACAAGGTTAACTATCAGGGGATTGGTTCCTCTGGTGGTGTGAAGCAAATCATCGCCAACACCGTTGACTTTGGTGCTTCTGATGCCCCGCTGTCCGATGAAAAACTGGCTGCGGACGGCCTGTTCCAGTTCCCTACCGTGATCGGTGGCGTGGTACTGGCGGTGAATATTCCGGGCATCAAATCCGGTGAGCTGACTCTGGATGGTCAAACCCTGGGGGATATCTACCTGGGCAACATCAAAAAATGGAATGACCCGGCGATCGTTAAACTGAACCCGGGCGTCAAGCTGCCGGATCAGGCTATCGCCGTGGTGCGTCGTGCTGATGGTTCCGGGACTTCTTTCGTCTTCACCAGCTATCTGGCCAAGGCTAACGCGCAGTGGAAAGAGAAAATTGGTGCAGGCTCAACCGTTAACTGGCCAACCGGCCTGGGTGGCAAGGGCAATGACGGCATCGCCGCGTTCGTTCAGCGTCTGCCCGGCTCTATCGGCTATGTTGAATATGCTTACGCCAAGCAGAACAACCTGGCCTACACTAAATTAGTGTCTGCCGATGGCAAAGCTGTTAGCCCAACCGAAGAGAGCTTCAGCGCTGCAGCCAAAGGCGTGGATTGGAGCAAAACCTTCGCGCAGGACCTGACCAACCAGAAAGGCGACAACGTCTGGCCTATCACCTCCACCACCTTCATCCTGGTGCACAAAGAGCAGAAGAAGCCTGAGCAGGGCGCAGAAGTGCTGAAGTTCTTTGACTGGGCTTACAAGACCGGTGCCAAACAGGCTAGCGAACTGGATTACGCCGCCTTGCCTGCCGAAGTGGTTGAGCAAATCCGTGCTGCCTGGAAAACCAATATCAAAGACAGCTCCGGTAAGGCCTTGTTCTAACAACGCAGGGGGTGCGGAAGACCGTGCCTCAACCTGACTGTCGGGGCCTGGCGTGCCGGGCCCTCCAAGCTTTAAACAGAAGAGTAATCTATGGCTGAGTACAAGCCGACCATTAAAGCACCGGGTAAAAACGGTGACATCATCTTCAGCGCGCTGGTCAGACTGGCTGCGCTGATTACCTTATTGTTGCTGGGCGGCATTATCGTTTCGCTGATTATCGCCTCCTGGCCAAGCATGCAGAAGTTCGGTTTTGCCTTCCTGTGGACCAAAGAGTGGGATGCGCCAGCCGAGCAGTTTGGTGCGCTGGTGCCGATCTACGGCACGGTCGTCACCTCGGTGATTGCGCTGATTATCGCTGTGCCGGTCAGTTTTGGTATTGCCCTGTTCCTGACCGAGTTGGCCCCTAACTGGCTCAAGCGCCCATTGGGGATTGCGATAGAACTGTTAGCGGCGATCCCAAGCATCGTTTACGGCATGTGGGGCCTGTTCGTGTTTGCCCCGCTGTTCGCCAAATATTTCCAGACCCCGGTGGGGGAAGTGTTGTCCGGTATCCCGATCGTAGGCGAGCTGTTCTCCGGCCCGGCATTTGGTATCGGTATTCTGGCTGCCGGGGTGATCCTGGCCATTATGATTATTCCTTACATTGCGGCGGTAATGCGCGATGTGTTCGAACAGACCCCGGTGATGATGAAAGAGTCGGCCTATGGCATCGGCTGCACCACCTGGGAAGTGATCTGGCGCATTGTGCTGCCGTTCACCAAAAACGGCGTGATTGGCGGCGTGATGCTTGGCCTGGGGCGCGCCCTGGGGGAAACCATGGCGGTGACCTTTATCATCGGTAATACCTACCAGCTCGACAGCTTCTCGCTGTATATGCCGGGCAACAGCATCACCTCGGCGTTGGCCAACGAATTCGCCGAAGCGGAATCCGGGCTACACACCTCTGCATTGATGCAGCTTGGGCTGATCCTGTTTGTGATCACCTTTATCGTCCTGGCGCTGTCGAAGTTGATGGTGATGCGCCTGGCCAAGCGTGAGGGTCGCTAACATGGCAACGATGGATATGCAAAACCCGGTAGCACTGGCGGAAAGCCGCCGTAAAATGCAGGCCTGGCGTCGGCAGAAAAACCGTCTGGCGCTGTTCCTGTCGATGGCGACTATGGCCTTTGGCTTGTTCTGGCTGGTGTGGATCCTGTTCTCGACCGTCACCAAGGGCATCGACGGCATGTCGCTGGCGTTGTTTACCGAAATGACGCCACCGCCGAATACCGCGGGCGGTGGTCTGGCTAACGCCATCGCCGGTAGCGGCTTGTTGATCCTGTGGGCGACCATCTTCGGTACTCCGCTGGGCATCATGGCGGGGATCTACCTGGCGGAATACGGCCGTAAATCCTGGTTGGCGGAAGTGATCCGCTTTATCAACGATATTCTGTTATCTGCACCGTCGATAGTGGTGGGCCTGTTCGTTTACACCGTGGTGGTAGCGAAAATGGAACACTTCTCCGGTTGGGCCGGGATTATTGCGCTGGCTCTGTTGCAGATCCCGATCGTGATCCGCACCACCGAGAACATGCTCAAGCTGGTACCGGACACGCTGCGTGAAGCGGCCTATGCGCTGGGGACACCGAAATGGCGCATGATTTCCGCCATTACGCTGAAGGCGTCGGTCTCCGGCATCATCACCGGCGTACTGCTGGCGATTGCGCGTATCGCCGGGGAAACCGCCCCGTTGCTGTTTACTTCGCTGTCGAATCAGTTCTGGAGCACCGACCTGATGCAGCCGATCGCCAACCTGCCGGTCACCATTTTCAAGTTTGCCATGAGCCCGTTTGCCGAATGGCAGCAGCTGGCCTGGGCCGGGGTGCTGTTGATCACCCTGTGCGTACTGTTACTGAATATCCTGGCGCGTGTGATTTTCGCCAAGAAAAAGCATTCATAAAAATTTAGGTGCCGCTCAGGCGACACCGTGAAAAGAGAGAAGTCTTGATGAGTATGGTTGACTCCACTTCCAGCAGCAAAATTCAGGTACGCGATCTGAACTTTTACTACGGCACATTCCATGCGCTGAAAAACATCACGCTGGATATCGCCAAGAACAAGGTGACCGCGTTTATTGGCCCGTCTGGTTGCGGCAAATCGACGCTGCTGCGGACCTTCAACAAGATGTACCAGCTCTACCCCGAGCAGCGTGCCGAAGGCGATATCCTGCTGGATGGGCAAAACATCCTGACGGATAACCAGGATATCGCGCTGCTGCGTGCCAAGGTGGGCATGGTGTTCCAAAAGCCAACGCCGTTCCCGATGTCGATTTATGACAACATCGCCTTTGGCGTGCGCCTGTTCGAGAAGTTGTCCCGTGCGGATATGGACGAGCGTGTCCAATGGGCGCTGACCAAGGCGGCACTGTGGAACGAGACCAAGGACAAGCTGCACCAGAGCGGTTACAGCCTGTCCGGCGGCCAGCAGCAACGCCTGTGCATTGCGCGCGGCATTGCCATTCGCCCGGAAGTGCTGTTGTTGGATGAGCCTTGCTCAGCGCTGGATCCAATTTCCACCGGCAAGATTGAAGAGCTGATCAGCGAGCTGAAGTCTGACTACACCGTGGTGATCGTGACCCACAATATGCAGCAGGCGGCGCGTTGTTCCGACTCCACCGCATTTATGTATCTGGGTGAGTTGATCGAGTTCAGCGATACTGACACTCTGTTTACCGCGCCACAGAAGAAGCAGACCGAAGACTACATTACTGGCCGCTATGGTTGATTAGGATGCATCATGGATAACCTGAATTTAAACAAACACATTTCCGGCCAGTTCAATGCTGAACTCGAGCACATCCGCACCCAGGTGCTGACCATGGGCGGGCTGGTGGAGCAACAGCTGACCGACGCCATTACCGCGATGCATAACCAGGACGGTGAACTGGCCAAACGGGTGATCGAGGGTGATGCCAAGGTCAATATGATGGAAGTGGCGATCGATGAGGCCTGTGTGCGTATCATTGCCAAACGCCAGCCGACCGCCAGCGATCTGCGCCTGGTGATGGCGATCATCAAGACCATTTCCGAGCTGGAACGCATCGGCGACGTAGCGGACAAGATCTGTCGCACCGCACTGGAGAAATTCTCGCACCAGCATCAGCCGTTGCTGGTCAGCCTGGAGTCACTGGGCCGCCACACCGTGCAGATGCTGCACGACGTGCTGGATGCCTTTGCGCGTATGGATCTGGATGAAGCGATCCGGATTTACCGCGAAGACAAGAAGGTCGATCAGGAATATGAAGGCATCGTGCGTCAGTTGATGACCTACATGATGGAAGATACGCGCACCATTCCGAGCGTGCTGACGGCGCTGTTCTGTGCCCGCTCTATCGAGCGTATCGGCGATCGCTGCCAGAATATTTGCGAATTCATCTTCTACTTCGTCAAAGGCCAGGATTTCCGCCATATTGGTGGCGATGCGCTGGACAAGCTGTTGTCAGACGGTAAAGACGAGAAAAAAGCGTAATTCAACCAGTGAGTTATTCTAGAAGGCGCTGAAAATGGCGCCTTTATGCCATTTAAAAACCGTAAAGTTAAAAAGGTTATAACTATAGCGTTTAATATTATTTCCTGACCTAAGTGAGGCTTGCTAGCTTATCAGCCAGCGGGACATCAATCACTTGGGAGCTTTTCATGAAACAGCGCGTCTTAGCCTTATCTCTGTTAGCCAGCCTGACCAGCCTTGCCACCGGTGTGGCACATGCCGATAAACTCGATGATATTCAAAAAGCTGGCGTGGTGCGTATTGCGGTATTCGATAGCAACCCACCGTTTGGTTATGTCGATCCGCAAAGCAAAAAGCTGGTGGGTTATGACGTGGACGTGGCTGAAGCCATCGGTAAGGCGCTGGGCGTCAAGGTTGAACTGCGCGCCACCAACCCGGCTAACCGCATTCCTTTGCTTGTATCCAAAAAGGTTGATCTGATTGCGGCCAACTTCACTATCACCGACGAGCGTGCCAAAGAGGTGAATTTCAGCGTGCCGTATTTTGCTACCGGCCAGAAATTCATTGCCCATAAGGGCGTGCTGAAAACCCCGGAAGACATCAAAAAACTGCGGATCGGCGCGGATAAAGGCACCGTGCAGGAAATTACCCTGCGCGAGCATTACCCAACGGCCAAAGTGATCTCTTACGACGATACCCCACTGGCGTTTGTCGCCCTGCGTAACGGCAACGTGCAGGCGATCACCCAAGACGATGCCAAGCTGGTTGGCCTACTGGGCAACCTGCCGGCCGCGCAAAAAGCCGACTTTGAAATCTCTCCGTTTAGCATCACCAAAGAGTATCAAGGCGTTGGTATTCCAAAAGGCGAAGATCGCCTCACGGCGACCATTAACGATACCTTGATCAAACTGGAAAAAGACGGCGATGCGGTGAAGATTTACGATCGCTGGTTTGGCCCGGAAACCAAAACCGCCCAACCGCGTGGCGATTTCAAGATCGGCCCGTTGGATCAGCAACCTAAAGCCTAATCTCCCTTCTCCCTCTCCCCCCGGTTTTGTATAGTGGCGGAGAGGGTTGGGGCGAGGGGAAGTACCACGCATGAATCTGCAACAACTCTCAGATTGGCTGTTGGCGCCGCAGTATCTGAGCTGGCTATGGAACGGCTTCTTGATGACCTTATGGCTGTCGGCCTGTGCCGGGCTGGCGGCAACGCTGCTGGGTTTTGGCCTGGCGGCGATGCGGGACAGCAGCCTGCGCCCGTTAAGCTGGCTGGCGGTGGCCTACAGCGCACTATTTCGCAATACTCCTCTGCTGGTACAACTGTTCTTCTGGTATTTCGCCGCCGGGCAAATCCTGCCCTCCTTCGCCATGCAATGGCTGAATACCCCCCATCAGTTAGGCTTTCTCGACTGGCCCTCGTTTGAATTCCTGGCGGGCTTCTTCGGCCTGACGCTTTATTCCACCGCGTTTATTGCCGAAGAGATCCGCTCTGGCATCCGTGGCGTCGCCGGTGGGCAAAAGCATGCCGCCTACGCGTTAGGGCTGACCGGCTGGCAATCGATGCGCTATGTGGTGCTGCCGCAGGCGCTGAAAATTGCTTTCCCGCCGCTGCTGGGGCAGTACATGAACGTGATTAAGAACTCGTCGCTGACTATGGCGATCGGCCTGGCTGAGCTGTCTTACGCTTCGCGCCAGGTGGAAACCGAAACCTTGCGGACCTTCCAGGCGTTTGGCGTGGCAACGGTGTTGTATATCGCCATTATTGCCCTGTTGGAAGGTTGGGGCATGTGGCGTCAACAGCGTAAACCGCTGGGGGGACACTAAGATGGACTTTACCATTATCCAGGAAAACCTGGGCTACCTGCTGTGGGGCACCTTCCCGGATGGGCCTTTGGGCGGTGCTGCGTTGACGTTGGCGATCAGCCTGATGGCCGGGTTGGCGTCGGCAATTCTGGGGACGCTGCTGGGAGTCGCGCTGGCGATGTCGCGTGGGGTGCTGGCTGGGTTATTGGCGATGGTGCTCGGATTCTTCCGCGCCATCCCGGTGATCATGCTGATTTTCTGGACTTATTTCCTGCTGCCAATCGTGTTTGGCGTCGACATCCCGGAAATTACCACCGTGGTGTGCGCGTTGGCGTTGATCGCCTCGGCCTATCTGGCCCATGCGGTAAAAGCGGGGATCGTGGCTATCGGTGCCGGGCAGTGGCAGGCGGGGCTATCGCTCGGTTTAAACCGCTGGCAGGTGCTGCGGATGATCGTCTTGCCGCAGGCGCTGCGCATGATGGTGCCTTCGTTTATCAACTAGTGGATCTCGCTGATTAAAGACACTTCGCTGGCGTACATCGTCGGCGTGGGTGAGTTGACCTTCCTGGCTACCCAGGTCAACAACCGCAGCATGGTTTACCCGATGGAGGTGTTCCTGTTTGTGGCGCTGGTCTATTTCATCTTCTGCCTGACGCTGGACGTGCTGGCGAACGGGTTGAACAAACGCCTTAGCCCGCAGACTAAAGCGCTAAAACGCAGCTGGCGCTGGTGGCGCAATCGCCCGCCGTTACCGGCTAGTTAATCAGGCTACAGTAGGAATGGTTGCCCCTATCTATACCATGGCTAATTAATTGGCATGATGTCGGGGCTTTAAATATTATAATTTCTTATCGTATTGCGTTAAATTTATGATGATGATCAATGCATTGCGTTTTTATCATGCAGCTTGAGTTATTTAGAGTATAAGTAAGAGTGATTTATATATTTCCATTGGATGGTTATCATTATGAAAATTAGTGCGTTATTTATAAAAACGGATCCAGGTCGGCGGCGGTATGGCGTTGCCTTGTTTGTTGGCATTATTGGCGGGATCCTCTCTGCTTTTGTCAAGTGGGGGGCAGAGGTTCCGCTACCGCCAAGAACCCTGAGTGATGGCCGGGCTGAATTTAACCCGCCCTATCTTTTTTTGAGAGATTATCTTGGGATAGATCCAACCGGTACGGTATATACCTTTTCTGAGCATATTATTAATCCGGTTATGGTTACGCACGTCATATTTTCGTTGGTCTTTGCGATAGGTTACTGCTTGGTTGCCGAAGTTTTTCCAAAGGTCAAACTTTGGCAGGGGGTGCTGGCGGGTATCATTGCCACCGTTGCCGTGCATGGCATTAGTTTCCCTTTGCTTGGTTTGACTCCTCCGCTTTCAATGCTGCCATTTGATGAGTACCTTTCTGAAATTTTGGGGCATATATTTTGGTTTTGGGTGATTGAGATAGTACGTCGGGACTTACGTAACAGAATTACCCATGAGCCTGATGCCGAAGTTCCGCTGGGATCCTATCGTTAGTCTATAACGTTCAGCGGGGTATTTTCCCCGCTGAATATCAACGTAGTTAACGGGTAAGCTGCCAACCCCGCTGTTGCCACAGCGCAGGCAGTTGTGCCAGATCGTCAAACGTCGTCACCAACGGGTGATCGATCGGTTGATTATGAGGATCGGCGCAGAAGTAGAACACCGGAATGCCAGCCGCGATCCCTGCCTGGGCACCGGCAACGGAATCATCCACCAAAATACAGCGCTCTACGGGCACCTGCATCTGTTCGGCGGCATGGAAAACGATGGCCGGATCGGGTTTCCAGCGTTGAATATCGTAGCCGCTGAACAACCGGTCATCAAAATAGGACAGCATGTCGGTTAACCCCAGCGAATGCTGCATTTTGCTGACTGGGCCGTTAGAAACGGTGCACATCGGGGCATCCATCTGGGCCAGCAGTTCGCGCGCACCGGCAATCGGCTGGAGCTCGGCATCAAACAGACGGGCCACTTCCTGGCGAAAAATCGGCTCCAGATCGCTGGTGGGTAAATTTACCCCTTGCTCAGCGTTAACCCGCTCAATGATCTCGTAGAGTTTGATCCCTTTGTATTTTTTAAATACCTCTTCCAGTGCCAGCTCGATGCCGTAGTGGGCAAACATATGCACATAGGCCTTGCTGCACAGCACTTCGCTATCTACCAGCGTGCCATCGCAATCAAATAAAACACATTCAACCTGATTCATTGGGGTAAGCGCCCTCGGTTAAGTCATGACTGCTGTTACTTTAACCGGATCGCAGCGGGTTGTCCCCCTTTGGCAATCAATCTCAATAAATACAACTTGTTGGCCGTTTTAGCCGTAAAGATGGCGAAAAAAACCTGTGAGCGAGGTCAAAACCCGGACTTTTTGTTATAGGATAGCCAGCGACAGTCCTAATCCCTCTTCGGAATTCTATAATGAGCAAACAAGACCTCAGCCTTGATGCCAATCAGGGCTTGCTTGAGCGCGTGTTTAAACTCAAGCAGCATGGCACCACGGTACGTACGGAAACGATTGCCGGCCTCACCACCTTTTTAACCATGGTGTATATCGTGTTCGTTAACCCGCAGATCCTGGGTGCGGCGGGCATGGACACTCAGGCGGTGTTTGTCACTACCTGCCTGGTTGCCGCTTTAGGCAGTATCCTGATGGGCTTGCTGGCTAACCTGCCGGTGGCGCTGGCTCCGGCGATGGGCCTCAACGCATTCTTCGCGTTTGTGGTGGTCGGCGCGATGGGGATTTCATGGCAGGTCGGCATGGGCGCTATTTTCTGGGGCGCAATCGGTTTCCTGTTGCTGACCATTTTCCGTATTCGCTACTGGATGATTGCCAATATCCCGCTGAGCCTGCGCGTGGGCATCACCAGCGGTATCGGCCTGTTTATCGCCATGATGGGGCTGAAAAACGCCGGTATCGTGGTCGCCAACCCGGATACGCTGGTAGCAGTGGGCAATCTGACCTCCCACAGCGTGCTGCTGGGAGCCTTGGGCTTCTTTATTATCGCGGTGCTGGCTTCGCGTAATATCCATGCTGCGGTACTGGTCTCCATCGTGGTGACTACGCTGATCGGCTGGGCATTGGGCGACGTGAAGTATGGCGGCGTATTTTCCCTACCGCCTGACGTCACCTCCGTGGTCGGCCAGGTGGATATCGCCGGGGCGCTGAATATCGGCCTGGCGGGTGTGATCTTTTCCTTTATGCTGGTTAACCTGTTTGACTCCTCGGGTACGCTGATTGGAGTGACCGACAAGGCTGGCCTGACGGATGAAAACGGCAAGTTCCCGCGTATGAAGCAGGCGCTATACGTGGACAGCATCACCTCGGTAGCCGGTGCTTTTGCGGGTACTTCTTCGGTCACCGCCTATATTGAAAGCTCCTCTGGGGTGGCCGTTGGTGGGCGTACTGGCCTGACCGCCGTGGTAGTAGGCATTCTCTTCCTGCTGGTAATTTTCCTGTCACCGCTGGCGGGAATGGTGCCAACCTATGCTGCAGCGGGCGCGCTGATTTATGTGGGGGTTCTGATGACCTCCAGCCTGGCGCGGGTGAAGTGGGAAGATATGACCGAAGCGGTTCCGGCCTTTGTGACCGCCGCCATGATGCCTTTCAGCTTCTCGATCACCGAAGGGATTGCCCTGGGCTTTATCTCTTACTGCATCATGAAGCTGGGCACCGGCCGCTGGCGTGAAATCAGCCCCTGCGTGATCGTGGTGGCGCTACTGTTTGTGCTGAAAATTGCGTTTGTTGACGGGCATTAATACCCGCAGCGTAGGGGCCTAACGTGCGTTAGGCCCTGATAAATTCAGCAACATTGAGGGGCATTCTGCCCCTGTTACTCTCAAGCGCCCGGTGAGGCATCCTGTTCTCTACCCATTACCCAGCGTAAAGGCCGGTTATACCGCGTCTGCCAGCCACCGATATTATCTTCCCCCTCGGCAAAATTGGCGATTTCGACCTGATTTTTGTCTCTGAACAAGTCAGCAAAATCAAGGGCCAGCGCTCGATCGTTGAAATTCTGCCGATCGTAATAGGCAATCATGATGCGTTTGTTTTCTGCCAGTGAATGCTTTGCCGGGAGAAGGCGGCCCTTCGGGGCAATCAGCAGCGCTCCGGAATAAAATTGCGGGTAATTGGCCATCAGGTTAGCTGCATGTAACGCCCCCTGACCACGTGCGGTCAGGTAAACCTGTTGGAGATTAAGCTTCAGCTTGGGGCCCAGGCTTTCCAGGGTGCGTTGAATGGCGTTCTGGGTGCTGGTAGAGCTGTAGTTAGACCAGCGAAAGCTCCCTTCCGCCAGCATCTGTGTGCCGTTTATCTCAATATAGGCCACCCCGGCCTCGGCAAACAGCAGCCGATCTTCCGGGATGATGGCGGCGGCTTTCCCGTAGGGATGGAGGTAGACGATGGTTGGCCAGCCTCCGGCCGGTGGCTCGCCATTCGGCACGGCATAGTGAGGTTTACCTTCAAACTTTGCGGCGTGTTGTTGATAGCGCGCTTTGGTGGTCGCCAGAATTGAACGGTAGGTGTCACTTTGCTGAATGCTGCTGAACGAGTCGTCTTCCAGCAGATTGTAGTAATACCACAACCCTCGCTTGGCGCTAAGTTGCAGATAACGTTCGGCTAGCTCGGTCTGGCCCTGTTCGGCCGAGGAGGCAGCCAGTTGAAAGGGGGCCCAGATATTACGGGCATCTTCACGCATCAGCGTCAGATATAACGACGTGGCGCCGGCTTTTTTATCTTCCTGATTGTAGGCTGAGCGGGGCAATGGCTTACTCAGCGGGCTATGGATAGGCAGTTCTAACGGCTCTTCTCCCTCAGGATAGAGCATGGGTGCAGCAAACAATGGACTGGTGGCAAAAGCCAAAAAGATGGCTAAAATAAAAAAAGGCATGATTTTATAACTTTGTTTTTCAATAATACTAATGAGAAAACGATTAAAAACGGCGCCTTCGATAGTGTTATCTCCGGGCGCCGCCTGGCAGCTTATTTTACACGGCGGATATAGTCGCTGAATGCGGACAACTGGCCGGTCAGGAAATCCCGTGTGCCTTGGTCCACCAGTTCACCCGCCTGCTCATCAACCTTATTCTGTATCACTCCCCCCATAAACTCGGGTTTGTTGATTACCATGGCATCCAGGAATACCAGGATCTGGCGTAGGTGATATTGGCAACGTGCGCCACCAATCGGCCCCATTGAGCTGGTCTGGATCGCCACCGGTTTGCCGGCAAGCGGTTGGTTAGGCAAACGGGACAGCCAGTCGATGGCGTTTTTCAGGCCACCTGGCACAGAGTAGTTATATTCTGGCGTTACGATGATCACGCCGTCTGCCTGGCGGATTTGTTCGGCAATGGCTTCCACCGTGGCCGGGAAACCCTCTTCTTGCTGGTGGTCTGCATCGTACAGTGGGATATCGCGTATGGAGGGAAGGGCTTCGATAGTGACACCCTGAGGAGCTAACTGAGGTAAAGCGCGTGCGACTATGGCGTTATAAGAGCCTTTACGTAGGCTCCCCAGTAGCGTGACGATCTTTAGTGCTTGCTCTGACATTTTGATTCTCCCTTTTCTGATGAACAGACTCAGCTTAGAACAACCAGCAGATAATAGGGCAAATAGGTGATGTATCCTAGGCAGAGTCTAAGTCTTTATCTGTTTTTACAATTCAAAGCAGTAAATCATGCGTTAAGGAAAGTTTTGTTTTGTATATTCCCCCGAAGACAGACGTTAAATCGGTGCTTTCAACGTGTAACAGAAGCGAGGCTGGTCAATTTCAAAAAGTGCGTGGAGGGAGGTGGGTTACGTGATGAAATTTCGTCGCATTTCTGTAAGCCCTGGCTTTCGTCATATTGCCAGCAGATCAGCCGATCCAAGCCAGGCTGATGGGCGCAGGCCCAGCTGAGATATTCACCGGCATCACTCATGACGTGCACGTTGGGCAAGGTGTTGCAGCGTAATTGGCCGGAAAAAGGGTGCAAATTCAGCAAACCCTGGCCGCTGTTACCCAAGCCGGCCAGTTTCAGCACGCATTGGCGAATGCTCCACAGTTGGGTTTCGGCTTCCAGACGGTCGTGCTGCGCCGCAATCCAGGCGTTCTCCGTGGTGCTGGAGTATTGATGCAGCAGGTTGTGGCTCCGTGCGCGCATCACCTCAATATCCAACCCTACCTTGCCTTCCAGGCTCAGTAGCACGCCGATGGTATTGCCAGCATAGGCGAGGCTGAAGTCAGGTAGATGATGATCGGCAAAGCACGGTCGCCCGGTCGGTGCCGTAGCAATGGGGGGAAGGACCGGGATACCATACAAATAAAATATCATTTCGGCCAACAGGATCCGGCCTTGCAAAAAACGCCGACGGCGCTTGACGGAGAAGCGAGCAGTTCTTTCGATCAGGTCTTTAGGTAGCCGATGGGTCTCTAAACGCTCTGCAACCGTATCCCATCGGATAAAATGACAAGCCATTGTTCACTCCATGACCGAGGCTCATAAAAAAACTGGAGTGCTAGAGTAAGCATTACGTTAAGATTTTTCATTAAGAATTCGCATGATCTTTTTCTTAATTATTCTTCTGTTGAATGAAAAAGCAGCGGAGTGGCAAGAGTGCGGCGCGGGAGCTCGCGGGGCAGGCTTTGGCGGGTGTAAAAATAAAGCCAAGCATTAACAGTGAGTTAATGATTGGCTTTGGATACTGAAGAGGTCGTGTATCTGAACGTTGGGTTACTTACCAATACAGAAGCTGGAGAAGATGCGCCCGAGCAGGTCATCGGAGGTAAACTCCCCGGTGATTTCGCTCAATGCTTGCTGTGCCAACCGCAGTTCTTCGGCCAGCAATTCCCCCGCGTAAGCGCTCACTAACTGTTCTTTACCCTGCACCAGATGCTGTGCCGCCTGCTCCAGTGCCTGCAAGTGACGGCGGCGGGCCAAGAAACCGCCCTCCATATTGCTGGTGAAACCCATACTCTGCTTCAGATGGTCACGCAGCAGGTCGATCCCCTCGCCGGTACGCGCCGACAGGCGAATTAGTGAGTGACCATTTACTTCGCTCAGGCCCAATGTCTCGCCGGTAATGTCGGCCTTGTTGCGCACGACGGTGATTGGCAAGGTACTTGGCAGGCGCGCCATAAATTCTGGCCAGATCTCGGCGGGTTCGGTGGCGTCGGTGGTGGTGCCATCCACCATAAACAGCACGCGATCCGCCTGTTCGATCTCGTTCCAGGCACGTTCGATGCCGATACGCTCAACTTCGTCGCTGGCTTCCCGCAGCCCGGCGGTATCGATAATGTGTAGTGGCATGCCATCGATATGAATATGTTCACGCAACACATCGCGCGTGGTACCTGCAATGTCGGTGACGATGGCCGCTTCACGCCCTGCCAACTCATTAAGCAGGCTCGATTTGCCTGCGTTGGGCCGCCCGGCGATCACTACCTTCATCCCTTCACGCAGCAGGCTGCCTTGACGCGCCTCGGCCCGTACGCCGTCCAAATCGGCCATCACGCCGTTCAGCTGAGCTTCGATTTTGCCGTCCGAAAGGAAGTCGATCTCCTCATCCGGGAAGTCGATCGCCGCTTCTACATAAATGCGCAGGTGAGTGAGCGTTTCCACAAGCTGATGAATACGGATGGAAAAAGCGCCTTGCAGCGAGTTCATGGCTGAACGGGCTGCCTGTTCGGAACTGGCATCGATCAGATCGGCAATGGCTTCGGCCTGGGCCAGATCCAGCTTGTCATTGAGGAAAGCGCGCTCCGAGAACTCCCCAGGGCGGGCAATCCGCACGTCTGGCAGCGCCAACACGCGTTTGAGCAGCAGATCGAGGATCACCGGCCCACCGTGGCCCTGTAGTTCCAGCACGTCTTCACCGGTAAAGGAATTGGGGCCGGGGAACCACAGTGCAATCCCCTGATCCAGCGTGTTGCCTTCGGCGTCACGGAACGGCAGATAATCGGCACAACGCGGCTTGGGCAGTTTACCGAGTACCGCCAGGGCAACGTCCTTGGCTCCGCGGCCTGAAATGCGCAGGATGCCGACACCGCCGCGTCCGGGCGGAGTAGCAAGAGCAGCGATGGTATCGGTGGTGTTCATAGCGGTTTATCTCTCTGACAATATGCAAAAAGGCGGTCTAATGACCGCCTCTACTGGCAACGTGGCTGGTGTCGTAGGGGCACTGGCCCCTACGGATGTTGCCTAAAACAAGACTAGACTTTCTTCTTGTCGCGGCTGTGCAGACCACGTTTTTCCAGCCCGCGGTAAATCAGCTGCTGCTGGACGATGGTCACCAGGTTACTGACGATATAGTACAGCACCAGACCAGACGGGAACCACAGGAAGAACACTGTGAAGATCACCGGCATAAAGGTCATGATTTTCTGCTGCATCGGGTCAGTCACGGTGGTTGGTGACATCTTCTGGATGAAGTACATGGTCACACCCATCAGCACCGGCAGGATGTAGTACGGGTCTTGCGCCGACAGGTCATGGATCCACCAGATGAACGGCGCATGACGCAGCTCAACCGAGCCCATCAGCATGTAGTACAAGGCCAGGAAGATTGGCATCTGGATAACCAGCGGCAAGCAACCCCCTAACGGGTTCACCTTCTCAGCTTTGTACAGCGCCATCATTTCCTGGCTCATACGCTGCTTGTCATCACCGATACGTTCACGCATCGCCTGCAGTTTTGGCTGCAGCATGCGCATTTTGGCCATCGAGGTGTACTGCGCTTTGGTCAGCGGGTACATGATGCCGCGCACGATGAAGGTGATGATGATGATCGAGAAGCCCCAGTTGCCGATGAAACTGTGAATGAACTTCAGCAGTTTGAACAGCGGTTGGGAGATGAACCACAGCCAGCCGTAGTCAACGGTCAGATCCAGATGCGGTGCCAGTTGGGCCATCTGATCTTGCAGCTCCGGGCCAACCCACAGGGTCGCATTCAGCTGCTTCTCAGCGCCTGGCTGTACAATCACTGGCTCAGCTTTAAAGCCGATGGCAGACAGGTTGGTACCTGGCTTAGAGGTATAGAAAGTGTTGACGCCCTGAGTCTGCGGCACCCACGCGGTGGCGAAGTACTGTTGCAACATCGCAATCCAGCCGCCCTGGGTGGTGACGTTCAGATTCTCATCCTTGTCGAACGCATACTTTTGGTATTTGTCTTCACTGGAAGAGTAAGCCGCACCACGGAAGGTATGCAGCGCAAAGTTGTTGCTGCCGGTGTCACGATGCTTAGGCAAGTCGGTGGTCTGCTTCAACTGGCCAAACAGGGTCAGTTCCAGCGGAGTCGCGCTTTTGTTGACGATGGAGTAGTCCACGCCAACGGCATAATGGTTACGCTTGAGCACAAAGGTCTTGGTGAAGACCGAACCGTCTTTGCCGGTAAAGGTCAGCGGAATACGCAGTTCATCCTGGCCATCTGCCAGCGTGAAGGTATCCTGCGCCGCCTCAAACAGAGGACGCTCGCCGTTTGCCGGGTTATCCGGGCCGTCTCTGCCCGTCAGGCCGCTTTGTGCCTGGTAGACGAATGACGGGGTGGATTCCAGCAGCGTAAATGGAGTCGATGAACCCAGGGTATCCGGGTAGGCCAACAGTTTAGCCTGCTCGATATCGCCACCACGGGTATTGATGGTCAGCGACAGCACGTCAGTGTTAACGGTGATCAGTTTACCCTGGCCACTGCCTGGTACAGCTGAACTTGCGGCATCACCGGTTGCTGGGTTCGCAGTCTGTTGCGTGGTCTGGGTGGCTACTGGTTGCGGAGCGTTGTCCACTTGCCAGGCCTGCCAGATCATGAAAGACACGAACAGCAGAGCGATGAGGAGAAGATTGCGTTGCGAATCCATCGTTAGTGTTCTCTGTTATCGTCGGTTTTCGGCGGCACGGGATCATCGCCACCTGGGTTCAAAGGGTGGCATTTTAATACGCGTTTCAATGTCAACCAACTGCCTTTTAACATGCCAAACCTGCGTAATGCCTCAATTGCGTAATGAGAACATGTCGGCTGGAAGCGACAACGTGGCCCAAGCAGCGGGCTGAGCACGAGCTGATACGCCCGAACCAGCCCGATCAGGATGCGGGAGCCTGGCGACAGTGGCGACGCCATAATTTTTCCAAAGCTTCCGTCAGTGCACGATTATCCAAATCCGCTATCCCTTTTTTGGCCACCACCACAAAATCCATCGCCGGTAGCTCGTGCTGAAGTAAACGGAAGCTTTCGCGGGTTAGGCGTTTGATCCGGTTGCGTTCATGCGCGCGTTTGACGTGTTTTTTGGCGACGGTAAGACCGATGCGGGGATGCCCCAGCTGGTTCAGGCGGCCGAGGATGGTGATTTGCGGCGTGCCAGCCCGTTGTGGCTGCTGGAAGACGAAAGTGAAATGAGTGGGAGTTAACAAACGTAACTCCCTAGGAAAAGCGAGCTTAACCACTCAGCGGGTTAGCTTTTATTACTTAGAAACAGTCAGACGAGTACGGCCTTTCGCACGACGGCGGGCCAGAACTTGACGACCATTCTTGGTGGCCATACGAGCACGGAAACCGTGGCTACGGTTACGCTTCAGTACGGACGGTTGGAAAGTGCGTTTCATAGCGATTTCTACCTAAACTTAAATGAAATACTGATAAGTCAAATGCGTTTGGCTACTCGGCGTGAAGATGACCGACGCCTCAATCGCAATACATAAAGAGGCGGGATTGTAATAATTGTACAGTCCTGAGTCAATTCACATCGCGCTAGCCTACCTGGTTGTCTGCCAATTCGGAGTAAAATCCGGTGTTGGCCCGTGGTCACCGCAGAATCCTGTCTTGGCTAAATGACTCACCATTAAGGAACCAGGTATCACACGTGGGCGAAGATTATACGGACTCGGGGGTAAATCACAAGGATCTCCGTACGATCCTGCGTGTTTTCTGCAAGGATCCGCGTGGATAACCAGGTATAACCTGTGAAAGGCGCTAAAACCCGGCCCCACAGGCTCAGATCTCATCGGTGTCGATCCCGCGTTGATTAAAAACTGGCCACTCTTCACGGGCTGTGGATAAAATGGATCTAATCTGTGATGAAGGGGAGGATCTCTTGCGCAGATTGCGCTATGATCCGTCATTCCGATCGCGATCCCAAAACAGGATCGTTAAGGGCATAAACCGTGAAAGGCGGTTCGCATACCCTACAGGTTTTTCAGCCAATACCGGGCGTGTGTCAAAAATCATGAGTTATAAAAAAGTAGCCTGATTCTTTTCTTTTTATTGATCTTGTTCGAGTGGAGTCCGCCGTGTCACTTTCGCTTTGGCAGCAGTGTCTTGCCCGATTGCAGGATGAGTTACCTGCCACAGAATTTAGTATGTGGATACGCCCATTGCAGGCGGAACTGAGTGACAATACCCTGGCGCTGTATGCGCCCAATCGTTTTGTGCTGGATTGGGTTCGCGATAAGTACTTAAACAATATCAATGGCCTGTTGAATGATTTCTGCGGTACGGATGCGCCGCTGTTGCGTTTTGAGGTGGGCAGCAAGCCACTGACACAAACCCTCAGCCAGCCCGTGATGGCTAGCGTCAACAGTGCTCCGGTCGCCCCTGTGGTGCGCACGGCTGCACCGTCCCGTCCAAGCTGGGACAATGCAGCACCGCCGCCTGAGCTGTCCTATCGTTCCAACGTCAACCCCAAGCACACCTTCGATAACTTCGTTGAGGGTAAGTCTAACCAGCTGGCTCGTGCTGCGGCGCGGCAGGTGGCAGACAATCCGGGGGGCGCTTATAACCCACTGTTCCTGTATGGCGGTACCGGCCTGGGTAAAACGCACCTGTTGCATGCGGTAGGTAACGGCATCATGGCGCGTAAGGCCAATGCCAAAGTGGTGTATATGCACTCGGAACGCTTTGTGCAGGACATGGTTAAGGCGCTGCAAAATAACGCCATTGAAGAATTCAAACGCTACTACCGCTCGGTGGATGCGTTGCTGATCGATGATATTCAATTCTTTGCCAACAAAGAGCGTTCACAGGAAGAGTTCTTCCATACCTTTAACGCCCTGTTGGAAGGTAATCAACAGATCATCCTGACCTCGGATCGCTATCCAAAAGAGATCAACGGGGTGGAAGATCGTTTGAAATCCCGCTTCGGCTGGGGCCTGACGGTGGCGATCGAGCCGCCGGAGCTGGAAACCCGCGTCGCGATCCTGATGAAAAAGGCCGACGAGAACGATATCCGTCTGCCGGGCGAAGTGGCGTTCTTTATCGCCAAACGCCTGCGTTCCAACGTGCGTGAGCTCGAAGGGGCGCTGAACCGGGTGATCGCCAACGCCAACTTTACTGGCCGCGCCATCACCATCGATTTCGTGCGTGAAGCGCTGCGGGATCTGCTGGCGTTGCAGGAAAAACTGGTCACCATCGACAATATCCAGAAGACGGTGGCCGAGTACTACAAAATCAAAATCGCGGACCTGCTGTCTAAACGGCGTTCGCGCTCGGTTGCCCGCCCGCGCCAGATGGCGATGGCATTGGCAAAAGAGCTCACCAACCACAGCCTGCCAGAAATCGGCGATGCGTTTGGTGGCCGCGACCATACTACGGTGTTGCACGCCTGCCGGAAGATTGAGCAGCTGCGTGAGGAAAGTCACGACATCAAAGAAGATTTCTCCAATTTAATCAGAACATTGTCGTCATAGCCCATATGAAATTTATCGTTGAACGTGAGCATCTGCTAAAACCGCTGCAACAGGTGAGCAGCCCACTGGGTGGCCGCCCGACGCTGCCAATTCTGGGTAACCTGCTGCTGCAGGTGACGGAAGGTTCCCTGTTGCTGACAGGTACCGATCTGGAGATGGAGATGGTGGCCCGCGTTGCCCTGTCTCAGCCCCATGAAGCGGGCGCGACGACCGTCCCCGCGCGTAAATTCTTTGATATCTGCCGTGGCCTGCCGGAAGGGGCTGAGATTACGGTGATCCTCGAAGGCGACCGTATGCTGGTGCGTTCTGGCCGCAGCCGTTTCTCGCTGTCCACGCTGCCGGCGATAGACTTCCCGAATCTGGATGATTGGCAGAGCGAGGTGGAGTTCACCTTGCCGCAGGCGACGTTAAAGCGCCTGATCGAAGCCACCCAGTTTTCGATGGCTCATCAGGATGTGCGCTATTACCTGAACGGTATGCTGTTTGAAACCGAAGGGGAAGAGCTGCGTACCGTGGCTACCGACGGCCACCGCCTGGCGGTGTGTTCGATGCCGATTGGCCAGCAGTTGCCCACCCATTCGGTGATCGTGCCGCGTAAAGGGGTGATGGAACTGGTCCGCTTGCTGGACGGTGGTGATACGCCGCTACGGGTGCAGATTGGCAGCAACAACATCCGCGCTCACGTCGGTGACTTTATCTTCACCTCCAAGCTGGTTGATGGCCGTTTCCCTGATTATCGCCGCGTATTGCCGAAAAATCCGGACAAAACGCTGGAGGCGGGCTGTGACCTGCTCAAGCAGGCGTTTGCCCGTGCGGCCATTCTGTCGAACGAAAAATTCCGCGGTGTGCGCCTGTACGTCAGCCAGAACCAGCTCAAGATCACCGCCAACAACCCGGAACAGGAAGAGGCGGAAGAGATCCTTGATGTCAGCTATGATGGCACCGAGATGGAAATTGGTTTCAACGTCAGCTATGTGCTGGACGTGCTGAACGCGCTCAAGTGTGAAGATGTGCGTCTGCTGCTGACCGATTCCGTTTCCAGCGTGCAGATCGAAGACGGTGCCAGTAAGTCTGCCGCCTACGTCGTCATGCCAATGCGACTGTAGAAATTATCGGGCTATCTTACTGGCCCCTTTGCGATTGGGCAGTGCCCGCAATCCTCACGTACTTTAAGTACGCTGCGGTTGCTGTGCACTGGCCGCACGCAAATGATCTGCGACGATAACGCCCTGGATTGTTAGATGATGAAGACAACTACAGTATGGCTCTGACGCGCTTACTGATTAAAGATTTCCGCAATATCGAAGCTGCCGATCTGGCGCCTGCGCCGGGGTTTAACTTCCTGGTGGGGGCCAACGGCAGTGGCAAGACCAGCGTGCTGGAGGCGGTGTATACCCTTGGCCATGGGCGCGCGTTTCGCAGCCTGCAGGCCGGGCGAGTGATCCGCCACGATCAGCCGGAGTTTGTGTTGCATGGCCGGATCGAAGGCAGCGGGCGCGAATTATCGGTAGGACTGAGTAAAAGCCGTCAGGGTGACAGCAAAGTGCGCATCGATGGCAGTGATGGCCATAAGGTGGCAGAGCTGGCACAGCTACTGCCCATGCAGTTGATCACCCCCGAAGGTTTTACCCTGCTTAATGGCGGGCCGAAGTATCGGCGTGCCTTCCTGGACTGGGGTTGTTTTCACAATGAACCCGGTTTTTTCACCGCCTGGAGCAACCTGAAAAGGTTACTGAAGCAGCGCAATGCCGCGCTGCGCCAGGTCAATCGCTATGCGCAGATCCGCGCCTGGGATCAGGAACTGATCCCGTTGGCCGAGCGTATCAGTGAGTGGCGGGCAGCTTACAGCGATGCAATTGCCGCGGATATCACCGCGACCTGCGCGCAGTTTTTGCCCGAATTTGCCCTGAGTTTCTCTTTCCAGCGTGGCTGGGACAAAGAGAGCGACTACGGAGAGCTGCTGGAGCGCCAGTTTGAGCGCGACAGGGCGTTAACCTATACCGCGGTGGGGCCGCATAAAGCGGACTTCCGCATTCGTGCTGAAGGCACGCCGGTAGAGGATTTGTTATCGCGCGGTCAGCTTAAACTGCTGATGTGCGCATTGCGCTTGGCGCAGGGTGAGTTTCTCACCCGCCAGAGCGGGCGGCGTTGCCTGTATCTGATTGATGATTTTGCCTCCGAGCTGGACACCGGCCGTCGCCGGTTGCTGGCCGATCGCCTGAAAGCCACCCAGGCTCAGGTTTTTGTCAGTGCGGTAAGCGCTGAACAAGTAACCGACATGATGGGTGAAAAGGGCAAGATGTTCCGCGTGGAACAAGGTAAAATAGAGGTTCAACCACAGGACTAAAATGAGCGAGAAACGTTGATGTCGAATTCTTATGACTCCTCAAGTATCAAGGTATTAAAAGGGCTGGATGCGGTACGTAAGCGTCCGGGCATGTATATCGGTGATACTGATGACGGCACCGGTCTGCACCACATGGTATTCGAGGTCGTGGACAACGCTATCGACGAAGCACTCGCTGGCCACTGTAGCGACATTCAGGTGACGATCCACGCCGACAACTCCGTCTCGGTGCAGGATGATGGCCGTGGTATCCCAACCGGTATCCACGAAGAGGAAGGGGTGTCTGCGGCACAGGTCATCATGACCGTACTGCACGCCGGCGGTAAGTTTGACGACAACTCCTATAAGGTATCCGGCGGTCTGCACGGCGTAGGCGTTTCGGTTGTTAACGCCCTGTCAGAAAAGCTGGAACTGGTGATCCGCCGCGAAGGCAAGGTCCATGAGCAAACCTACAAGCATGGCGAACCACAGGCCCCGCTGAAAGTCGTCGGTGAAACCGACCAGACAGGTACTACCCTGCGCTTCTGGCCGAGCTTCCAGACCTTTACCAATAACATCGAGTTTGAGTACGACATCCTGGCCAAGCGCCTGCGTGAACTGTCGTTCCTCAACTCGGGCGTTTCTATTCGCCTGAAAGACAAACGCAACGACAGAGAAGACCACTTCCATTACGAAGGTGGTATCCGTGCGTTTGTGGAATACCTGAACAAGAACAAGACTCCGATCCACCCAACGGTGTTCTACTTCTCAACCGTGAAAGACGATATCGGTGTGGAAGTGGCGCTGCAGTGGAACGATGGTTTCCAGGAAAATATCTACTGCTTCACCAACAACATCCCGCAGCGTGATGGGGGGACTCACCTGGCCGGCTTCCGTGCCGCGATGACCCGTACCCTGAACACCTACATGGATAAAGAAGGCTACAGCAAGAAGTCCAAAATCAGCGCCACCGGTGACGATGCGCGTGAAGGTCTGATTGCCGTGGTGTCGGTGAAAGTGCCCGATCCTAAATTCTCTTCCCAGACCAAAGACAAGCTGGTGTCTTCGGAAGTGAAAACGGCGGTCGAATCGCTGATGAACGAGAAGCTGGTGGATTACCTGATGGAAAACCCAGCGGACGCCAAGATCGTGGTTGGTAAAATCATCGATGCGGCCCGTGCTCGTGAAGCGGCGCGTAAAGCGCGTGAAATGACCCGCCGTAAAGGCGCGCTGGATTTGGCTGGCTTGCCAGGCAAACTGGCGGACTGTCAGGAACGTGACCCGGCGTTGTCCGAACTCTACCTGGTGGAAGGGGACTCCGCGGGCGGCTCAGCCAAGCAGGGCCGTAACCGTAAGAACCAGGCGATCTTGCCGCTGAAAGGGAAAATCCTCAACGTTGAGAAAGCCCGCTTCGACAAGATGCTGTCCTCACAGGAAGTTGCCACGCTGATCACCGCGCTGGGCTGCGGCATTGGCCGTGACGAATACAACCCGGACAAACTGCGTTATCACAGCATCATTATCATGACCGATGCCGACGTCGACGGCTCGCACATCCGTACGCTGCTGTTGACCTTCTTCTATCGTCAGATGCCGGAAATCATCGAGCGTGGCCATGTGTATATTGCCCAGCCGCCGTTGTACAAGGTGAAAAAAGGCAAGCAGGAGCAGTACATCAAAGACGACGAAGCGATGGATCAGTATCAGATTTCCATCGCCCTAGACGGCGCGACCCTGCACACCAACGGTTCTGCACCAGCCTTGGCGGGTGAGCCGTTAGAGAAGCTGGTGGCTGAACATTACGCCGTACAGAAACAGATTGGCCGGATGGAACGCCGCTATCCACGCGCGTTGCTGAACAACCTGATCTACCAGCCAACCTTGAACGAAGAAGATCTGGGCGACCGCGCCAAGGTGGAAAACTGGATCGAATCGCTGGTGAAATTGCTCAACGATAACGAGCAGCACGGCAGCAGCTACAGCTCGGTGCTGGTTGAAAACCGTGAGCGCCAGATGTTCGAACCGGTGCTGCGTATCCGCACCCATGGTGTGGATACCGACTACCCGCTGGACTTTGAATTTATCCGCGGTGGTGAATACCGCAGGCTTTGTGCGTTGGGCGAAAAACTGCGTGGCCTGCTGGAAGAAGATGCCTATATCGAACGTGGCGAACGTCGCCAGCCGGTAGACAGCTTCGAACAGGCGTTGGAGTGGCTGGTGAAAGAGTCGCGCCGTGGCCTGTCGATCCAGCGCTATAAAGGGTTGGGCGAAATGAACCCGGACCAGCTGTGGGAAACCACCATGGATCCCGATCAGCGGCGTATGCTGCGCGTAGCGGTGAAAGACGCTATTGCGGCAGATCAGCTGTTCACCACCCTGATGGGCGATGCGGTTGAACCACGCCGTGCCTTTATCGAAGAAAACGCCCTGAAAGCGGCGAATATCGATATCTAACGCCTTATTTGGCTATTAAAAATCCGCGCCGGTTCGCCCGCGCGGATTTTTTTATGCCGTTTTTAGCACTAACAAGGCAAGCTGAAACGCGTTAGCATGAGAAAAAACCACTGGGAGACACTCGAATGGCTATTGAACTGATTGCAATTGATATGGACGGTACGCTGCTCAATCCGCAGCACCAGATTACGCCAGCGGTAAAGCAGGCGCTGACCGCCGCGCGCGCTAAAGGCGTGCATGTGGTGCTGGCTACCGGGCGGCCTTATGTTGGCGTGCAGGACTATCTGCGTCAGTTGGATATTCAGGGTGAGGGCGATTTCTGCATCACCTATAACGGTGCCCTGGTGCTGAAGGCGACAGACGGGGCCTGTGTGTTGCAAGAAACCCTCGGCTTTGACGATTATCTCTATTTTGAGCAGTTGGCACGGGAGTTCGGCGTTCATTACCAGGCATTTGATTTCGATACCCTCTACACGCCGAATAAAGACATTGGCAAATATACCGTCCATGAATCCCAAATGACCGGTATCCCGCTGAAATACCGCAGCGTGGAAGAGATGGATCGCACTATGCGTTTCCCGAAGGTGATGATGATTGATGAGCCTGCCTTACTGGACGATGCGATAGCCCGCTTGCCTTCAGAGGCCTGGGATCGCTACACCATCATGAAAAGCGCCCCTTACTTCCTGGAGATCCTGCATAAGAATGTGGATAAGGGCGCGGGCGTCAGAATGCTGGCCGAACATTTGGGTATCAAGCAGGAAAACGTGATGGCGTTAGGCGATCAGGCTAATGATACCGCGATGATCGAGTATGCCGGGATGGGCGTAGCGATGGGCAATGCTATTCCAGAATTAAAGGAAATTGCCCAGCACGTGACCGGCACCAATACCGAAGACGGCGTCGCACTGGCGATCGAGAAGTTTGTGCTGAACGTTTAATGCTTGCCAGCCCCCTCTATGGGGGCTAATAAAACTAACGGCGTTAACTAAGCTGCTTCCACGTAAATCGTGTATTAACGCCTAATGGCTGACGGCCTACAGGTATTATTTCTGTACCGAAATAACTAACTTGCCCATAAAATAATATTTCCAGTGAAAACATGCTTTATTAATATAAGTGTTCCCGTTAATTAATTGCATTAATTTAAATCGTATAAATAAAATTTATTTTTGCGATCTGTGTTTTTCATTGTATTTTAAATTTCGATATGGTTATTTGTCACCACATGCATTAATTCGGTTATTCATTATATTGTAAAATAACCAATAAGTATTGTTAGGAGATAACATGAAGAAAATTTTAATTATATTAATGGGTTATATTGCCTTTGCGCAATTATCCTTTGCTGCCAGAGACGTGACGACGATACCGGATTTCTACTATCTTAAGGAAGCGCAGTCTATTGATAGCCTCTCCTTACTGCCTCCGCCACCGGCCGTTGACAGTATCGATTTTCTCAATGACAAGGCTCAGTATGACGCCGGTAAGTTGCTGAGGGATACGCCAAGAGGCAAGCAAGCTTATAATGATGCGCAGATTTACGGCGATGGCATACCACTGGCATTTTTCAGCGCTTTCGGCATGGAAATAACACGCAAGAAAACGCCAGAGTTATATCGTCTGGTAACGAAAATGCGCGAGGATACCGGTGATTTGGCGACCCGCAGCGCCAAGGATCATTATATGCGGACACGGCCTTTTGCTTTTTATCATCAGGCGACCTGCCGCCCGGAAGAAGAAAGTGTGCTATCAACCAACGGCTCCTACCCTTCTGGCCATACGAGTATCGGTTGGGCTACCGCACTCGTGCTGACGGAGATCAATCCTGCTCGCCAAGGGGAGATCCTCAAACGGGGTTATGAGATGGGGCAAAGCCGCGTGATCTGCGGCTATCATTGGCAGAGTGACGTTACCGCCGGGCGCCTGGTGGGAGCCGCCATTGTGGCACGTTTACACGCCGAGCCAGCGTTTGTCGACCAGTTACAAAAAGCCAAGGCTGAATATCTGCGATTAGCAAAGGCCCCTTAAACCTGGGTGGTGTGAAACAGGCAGGTCGATCGGGTACTATGGCGGTTCTATGCCAGCCGGTATACAGGAGCCGCCATGAACCATCAGGAACGACAGCTGACTTTTGATCCACGAGGTCATCAGCTCACCAACATTAACGTCTGGACGCCGTGCAGCCAATGGCTGGCGTATGACGTACGGCCAAGCGGCGCATCCTTTACCGGGCTGAGTATTGAACGGGTGAACGTTGCCAGCGGTCAGGTGGAGGTGGTTTATCGGGCGCAGCATGGAGCCCATGTCGGCGTGGTAACGGTGAGCCCGGATGCGCCAGCGCGTTATGTGTTTATCCATGGGCCGGAACACCCGGACAGCCACTGGCATTATGACTTCCACCATCGCCGTGGCGTGATCGTCAGCGAACCGGATCGTGAATTGGCGATCACCCTCGACGCCCTGGACATTACTGCCCCCTATACCCCTGGTGCGCTGCGTGGCGGTACCCACGTGCATGTATTCAGCCCAGATGCCAGCCGCTTGAGCTTCACCTATAACGACCATGTGATGCATGAACTCGATCCGGCACTGGATTTGCGCAATGTCGGCATAGCGGTGCCGCTGCAAGGGGTCAATCCGCCCAAGCAGCACCCGCGTGAATACGACGGTAGCCATTACTGTGTACTGGTTAGCGCAACCACGCCAACCCCGCAGCCGGGCAGCGATCAAATCAATCGGGCTTACGAAGAGGGCTGGATTGGCCTGCAAGGCTATAGCAAACCCGATGGCAGCCGCCAGCGTTGGGCGTTGGCGTTTATCGGCGACACCCTCTCGCAGCAGGGGGAAAAACTGCCGGAAGTGTTTGTAGTGGATTTGCCGGAAAACGATGCCGACTATGCCAAAGCCGGAGATGCTCCCTTGCAGGGAACGGCAACAACCTTACCTGCCCCCCCGTTGGGGGTACAACAACGGCGGTTAACCTATACCGGCCAACGCAAATATCCTGGGGTTGCCACCACGCCACGCCATTGGTTGCGGAGTTCGCCAGACGGCAGCGCCATCGCCTTCCTGATGCAGGACGATCGGGGCATTGTGCAACTGTGGACTATTTCCCCAAATGGCGGGGAGGCGAATCAGGTGACACAAGCGGATCACAGCATTCAGTCGGCCTTTAGTTGGCATCCGCAGGGGGGCAAGATTGCGCTGGTGTGTGATAACAGCGTGATGCTGTGCGATATCGCCAATGGCAATCTGCAGCGCCTGACCAAGCGGACTGCGCAGCCACCACTGGGGGACGCCGTGGTGTTTTCACCGGACGGCAAACAGGTGGCCTTTATGCGTGAAGTCGCCGGATTTAACCAGATTTTTGTGGTGGCGGTTTAACTACGGCCCGGCCGGTGCTGGCGAGGTTGCCATGCCCTGGCCTGGATTGCCGCTGACAGCCAGATTTCGTTCTTCATCATGCTGGATACGGGCTTTGGGTGAGGCTGCCGCTTTATCGCTGCCTGAGCGCAGGTAGTCGTAAGGCAGCAAAATGGTATCCATCGCCGCCGACAGGGGCAGGTCGATCGCCAGCAGGGGCATCATGGCCCAACTGGTATCTTCGCTCTTCATCATATCGACATTGGCGCGCGTACCGGAGTAATAACCCTGGTCGGCCCCGGTATGGCTGGCTACGCTGGAGCAACCGTTAGTGGTCAGCAGCAGGCAACCGGTCGCTATCATTTTTTTTATTGGTTTCATTCGTCCATCCTGAGGGGGCACACATCCCCTGAAATTTGCTGATTTATAACATCCAGCCAAAGCATTGAAAGATGCAACGTTCCGCACTGTGGCGGCTATCTCACTTTGAGTGTATGTGATAAACAAATTTTCGCCGTTTCCATTGGCAATTATTTCATCATCACCAGTTGAAATGTGGAAAGCAAACCCCATCTTCTTTACAAGGCCAAATTAAGAATTTGCCGTAAGGGAATTCAAGCCTTATAGCCTGTCCATGATGGAAGGCTTCATTATCAACCTCGCTGAAGTGCCTTAGGAGGCTGTTTTATGCGCAACTTTGATCTTTCCCCGCTGTACCGTTCCGCGATCGGTTTTGATCGCCTGTTCAACGCCCTTGAGGCTGGCCAAAGCCAGGGTAACGGTGGTTATCCGCCGTACAACGTTGAGCTGGTTGATGAAAATCATTACCGCATTGCCATCGCGGTGGCCGGGTTTGCCGAGCAGGAACTGGAGATCACCACGCAAGACAATCTGTTGATTGTGCGCGGGGCCCACACCAACGAACCTGCTGAGAGAACCTATTTATATCAAGGCATTGCCGAGCGTAATTTTGAACGCAAATTCCAGCTGGCCGAGCATATTCAAATTAGAGGCGCCAAACTGGAAAACGGCCTGCTGTATATCGATCTGGAACGTATCGTGCCGGAAACATTAAAGCCGCGTCGGATCGAAATTAAGTAATTGTTGTATCACCGTGCCTGCCGTTAGGGGGCAAACTTTGAATCTCGCTTCTTTGAAGGAGTTTATACTATGCGTAACTACGATTTATCCCCACTTCTGCGTCAATGGATCGGTTTTGACAAGCTGGCCAGTTCAATGGGCGGCCAGGAGCCACAAGGGTTCCCGCCATATAACATTGAGAAAAGCGACGACAACCACTATCGCATTTCCCTGGCGTTAGCCGGGTTCAAACAGAGCGAACTGGATATTGAAGTGGAAGGCCCGCGCCTGACCGTGCGTGGCAACCCCACACCGCCGGAAAAACAGGTGGAGTATCTGCATCAGGGGCTGGTGTGCAAAGAGTTCACCCTGACCTTTACCCTGGCAGAACACCTGCAGGTGGCCGAAGCCAAATTTGAAAACGGCCTGCTGCACATCGATCTGGTACGTCACGTGCCGGAAGCCTTGCAGCCACAACGCATCAGCATCGGCAGCACTCCGGGGCTGGAAGCCAAATAACCGGCTGAAAAAAAACAAAAACTTGCGGGGGAGGTCCATTCGGGCCTCCCCCGTTGCATTCTGTGGCATACCCCACATTACCCCCCTACGCCTTATGTCAGAATCCCTATTAATTGCAGGCATTTAATCGCATACCGATTGTTAAACTTATGGTAAGGATGTGACGTATGAGTGATATCGCCCTGACCGTCAGCATGTTGGCGTTGGTGGCTATTCTCGGGTTATGGATTGGCAACTGGAAAGTGTATGGCGTGGGTTTAGGGATAGGCGGCGTCTTGTTCGGCGGCATCATCGTCGGACACTTTGCACAGACTTACCAGATCACTCTCAACGGCGACATGCTGCACTTTATTCAGGAGTTCGGTCTGATCCTGTTTGTTTACACCATCGGTATCCAGGTTGGTCCTGGTTTCTTCTCGTCCCTGCGCGTTTCCGGCCTCAAACTCAATGGCTTCGCCATTCTGCTGGTGCTGGTAGGCGGCGTGGTAGCGGCGATTGTCCATAAGCTGTTTGCCGTGCCGTTGCCGATCATTCTCGGCGTGTTCTCCGGTGCGGTTACCAACACCCCGGCGCTCGGTGCTGGGCAGCAGATACTCACCGATCTGGGTTCCGATCCGGCGCTGGTTAACCGCATGGGGATGGGCTATGCGATGGCCTATCCGTTCGGTATCTGCGGCATTCTGCTGGTGATGTGGCTGATCAGGCTGTTCTTTCGCATCAATATCGATAAGGAAGCGCAGGAGTTTGAAGATAGCCTGGGGAGTAATCGCGAACTGTTGCAGACCATGAACGTGGCGGTGCGTAACCCCAATCTGCAAGGCATGGCTATCAAGAATGTGCCGCTGCTCAACAGCGATGACATCATCTGTTCGCGCCTCAAGCGCGGCGATTTACTGATGGTGCCTGCCCCGCATGAGACGCTGGAACTGGGGGATTTCCTGCACCTGGTCGGCAAGCGCGAAAAGCTGGAAAATGCCCGGCTGGTGATTGGCGAGGAGGTCGACGTTTCGCTCTCCACCCGGGGGACTTCACTGCAAGTGGTTCGTGCGGTCGTGACCAACGAAAAGGTGCTGGGTAAAAAAATCCGCGATCTGGAGTTGAAGCAAAAATATGAAGTGGTGGTCTCGCGCCTTAACCGTGCCGGGGTCGAGCTGGTGGCAGGCAGCAATGTTACGCTGCAGTTCGGGGATATCCTCAACCTGGTGGGGCGGCCAGAATCTATCGAGGCGGTGGCGGCGATTGTGGGTAACGCCCAGCAGAAGCTGCAACAGGTGCAGATGCTGCCGGTCTTTATTGGTATTGGCCTTGGGGTGCTGTTGGGATCTATCCCGCTGTTTATCCCCGGTTTCCCGGCGGCGTTGCGGTTGGGGTTGGCCGGTGGTCCGCTGGTGGTGGCCCTGATCCTGGGGCGTATCGGCAGCATCGGCAAGCTGTACTGGTTTATGCCGCCCAGTGCCAACCTGGCGCTGCGCGAACTGGGGATCGTACTGTTCCTGGCCGTGGTTGGCCTGAAGTCTGGTGGGAACTTTATTGATACCCTGCTGCATGGCGATGGGTTGGCATGGGTCGGTTACGGTGCGTTAATCACCTCGATCCCGCTGATTAGCGTGGGTATTTTGGCTCGGGTGGTGGGTAAGATGAACTACCTGACGCTCTCCGGCATGCTGGCTGGTTCAATGACCGATCCACCGGCGCTGGCCTTTGCCAACGGCCTGCACCCTACCAGCGGCGCTGCGGCGCTCTCTTATGCCACGGTCTACCCGCTGGCAATGTTCCTGCGCATCATGTCACCGCAGCTGCTGGCGGTGCTGTTCTGGGCGATGTAGCCAGCAAAAGGGGCTCCGCTTGCGGAGCCCCAATATACTGCTGACAAAATCTCAACCGATTACGCTTCCTGGTGTGCGCGCTCAACTTCTTCGGCCAGGATCATCACGCCACGCTCAATATCTTCCGGATTAGGTACATAGTTCATGCGCATACATTGATGCGTATGCGGCCATTCATGCTCCAGCCCCGGGAAGAAGTAGTGGCCTGGCACCATCAATACGCCACGCTTTTTCAGCCGTTGATACAGCAGCTCGGTGGTGATGGGCAGATCCTTGAACCACAGCCAGAGGAAGATAGCCCCTTCCGGTTTATGGATCAGGCAGCGCTCTGGCGACAGGTAACGGCGAATAATGCCGATGGTCTGCTCGACACGTTGCTTGTAGAACGGGCGGATCACCTCGTTGGATAAACGCAACAGATCACCACGCTCAATCATCTCCGTGGCCAGCGCCGGGCCGATGCTGCCTGGGGACAGGCTGATGATGCCGTTCATATTGGTCAGTGCGGTAATGACCTTCTCGTCGGCAATCACGATGCCACAGCGTGAGCCAGGCAGGCCCAGCTTGGACAAGCTCATGCACAGGATGATGTTCGGGTTCCACAGCGGCGTGGCTTCGCTGAAAATAATACCGGGGAACGGCACGCCGTAAGCGTTATCGATCACCAGTGGGATATCACGCTGCTGCGCCAACAGATCGAGCTTCATCAGCTCTTCGTCGGTGATCACGTTGCCGGTCGGGTTGGTGGGGCGCGATACGCAGATCATGCCGATGTCGTCACCGATGTTCAGATGCTCAAAATCGACGTGATACTTGAACTGGCCATCTGGCAGCAGTTCGATATTGGGTTTGGCAGAGACAAACAGCCCTTCATCCAACCCGGAATCGGCATAGCCAATATATTCTGGTGCCAGCGGGAACAGCACGCGGCGGCGGGTGCCGTCGGCGTAGCGGCCAGCAAACAGGTTAAACAAGTAGAAAAACGCGCTCTGGCTGCCATTTGTCAGTGCAATATTCTGTGGTTCGATCTGCCAGCCAAGCTCTTCTTGCAGCATGGTGGCCAGCGCTTTCAGCAGGGCGTCTTTGCCTTGTGGGCCGTCGTAGTTGCACAGTGCCTCGGTCAGCTTGCCCTGATCGAGCATCTCCTGGCACAGCTGTTTGAAGTAGTTGTCCATCTCTGGGATGTGCGCCGGGTTACCGCCGCCGAGCATGATGGCACCTGGCGTGCGCAGGCCTTCATTGAGATCGTCCATCAAGCGGGTGATGCCCGCGTAACGGGTAAATTTGTCGCCGAAAAGTGAAAAATTCATAGCTGCTGCAATATGGTTGTAAGCGGGTAGACGCCCACCATACCGCCAGATAAAAGCGGGTGCAATGCGGCTGACATCTTACCCGCCGGGCATAGATGTTGCTCGGCGGGGTTTTTACAGCATAACGCGCTGAATTATTGTGACCGATCGCCAGCCCACACCACCATCACTTTATCCCCCCCATGCTGGCGACTAAAGGCATAGTAATGAGGCGTTTGCTGGGATTGCTGCGTACCGGCACCGATTGCCGGGTGGCGCTCGCGGAACTGGCCTAGCCGCTGCCAATGTGCCAACAACGGCGCTTTGGCTCCTTGCAATTCACCCCAGTTCATATCCGAGCGTGTGCCTTGTAAAGGATCGGAGCCAGTAGGGCCAAACGGCCGGCCACTCTCATCACCGTAATAAATCTGTACCGCGCCCGGGGCCAATAACAGTAGGTCTGCCGCTCGTTGCTGCAAAGGCAACGCACCTTTGGCATCGCTGGCGAAGAACAGGCGAGTGTCGTGCGAGGAAATATAGCTCAGCACGTTGAAACCCTGCAGCTTGTCCGCCATCTGCTGATAGGTGGCATCGATATTGGAGAAGCAGCCCAGCGCCTGCGAGGCCTGATCCTGAAAATCGAAGTTGATCATCGCATCGAAGCCGTGCTGGTAATAGTCGCTTTTCATCACCCCGTGGCCCCAGGCTTCACCGGTCATCCAGAACGGTGCGTTATCCAGCGCCTGCTTGGGGTTGGCCGCTTTCCACTCTGCCAGTGCCTCGGTGGCTCGTTGCTTTAGCAGGTCCAGCGTGGGTTTATCGACGTGTTTGGCGGTATCAACGCGGAAACCGTCAATGCCATAGTCACGCACCCATTGGCTGAGCCAGACCGTCAGATAATCGCGGGTGGTGGCTCCTGGGATTTCGCGTGCGGCGGTATCAGGTTTATGGCGGAAGAACAGCGGTAGGCCGCTGGCTCCGGGCGCTTCAGTTTTGATGTCCGGAAGGAAAGCCAGTGACATGGTCAGGTCGTCAAAGCCCGGTGAGTCGTAATCGCCGATATCGGTGCGGATCCAGTTTTTCCCCCACCATTGGCTCCAGCCTGCTTTATCGCTGAAGTTGATGTAGTCGTTAAAGCTGTGCCAGCTCTGGCCAGGCCCAGGTTGCCAATCGCCCCAGTTTTTGCCGAGGGTTTTTGCGGCTTCATCACCCTTCAGGTACAGCGAGCCGAACTGAAACTGCTGCATATCGGCCAGCGTGGCATAGCCGACGTGATTGACCACCACGTCAAACAGGATGCGGATCCCCCGCTGATGTGCTTGCTCCACCAGATTACGCAGATCCTGCTCGTTGCCCATATTGGCATCGAGCTTGGTCCAGTCCTGATGGTAGTAACCGTGATAGGCATAATGTGGGAAATCCCCTTTGGTACCGCCGCCTACCCAGCCGTGGATCTGCTCCAACGGGGAACTGATCCACAGGGCGTTGACCCCCAGTTGTTGCAGATAATCCAGCTTTTTCGTCAACCCGGCGAGGTCGCCGCCGTGGAAGGTGCCGATCTCCTGCATGCCATCGCCGTGGCGGCCATAGCTGTGATCGTTGGCCGGGTTGCCGTTTTCAAAGCGATCGGTCAGCACAAAATAGACCGTGGCGTTGTGCCAGTCGAAAGCCGCCTGTGGCGGCGTATTGGCTGATTCCAGCAATAGCAGCCCCCCGCTGTTGGCCGCCGGTTGCAGGGTGACCTGGCCCTGAACCACCGTGGCGGTCTGGCCGGAGTAAAAATCACGCACCGTTTCGCCTTCGGCAAAGGTGTCCTTCACCGCGATCGTGATCGGCTGGCCATCCCAGCGTTGGCAGGTACGGGCCACGGCGGCGACGGTTTTTTCCGGTTCGGCCTTCAGGCTGAGCTGCAAGGTAGGCGTACCGCTGCGGGTATCGATCCGCGCCTGATAATCACCATCGCGAAATAATCGCCAACTGACCGGCTCGCTATCGCTACAGGGCTGCAGCGACAACGTCTGGTTCAGCTTAACCGCGTCGCTGGGCTGCCAGCACTGTTGGTTCTGATACAGCCGCAACGGCAGTTGGCCTTTGGCCAGGGTTGCCTGGCTGGTAAATAAACCGCTGGTAGTTTCGCTGAAGGACGGGAAGCTTTGTAGCGTCCAGTTGGCCAGCGCTGCGGGTGACAGCAGCATCAGCAGGGGAAGGGTCAGGCGTTTCATAGGCTCTCCTTACTCGTGGCAGGAAGCGTTTTTATCGTAGGGTAGCCCAGTGTGCTTTATGCAGAAAAAATCGCCTCATCCCAGGGTAAGAATTTGGGGGCGGAGGGGGAAGGGGGAGACTGCCGGCAACCCTTACAGTGGGGACAGCAGTCTCATTCAGTCAAACTTATTTCTTCAGCAACTGCGGGTTAACGCAGTTTTCTGTGACCGTACCGGTCAAGGCGGCAATCAGGTTATCCACGGCGCACTCAGCCATGCCGTAGCGAGTCTCATGGGTGGCGGAACCGATATGCGGCAACGCGACCACGTTGGCCATTTTCAGCAGCGGCGAATCGACCGCGACCGGCTCTTGCTCGAACACATCCAACCCAGCGGCGTGAATGGTGCCGTCCTGTAAGGCTTCAATCAGCGCTTGCTCATCCACCACCGGGCCACGCCCTGCGTTGATCAGAATTCCGCTCTGCTTCATCTTCGCCAGCTGTTCGCGGCCAATCAGATGGAAGGTTTGCTCGGTGAGCGGCAGCGTAATGCACAGGAAGTCCGACTCGGCCAGCAGCGTATCAAGATCGCAGCGGCGGGCATTGAAGCGTTGCTCTGCTTCTTCATGTGTACGGCGCGCGTTGTACAGCACCGGCATGCCAAAGCCGAAGTGCGCACGTTGCGCCAGCGCCAGGCCGATGCGGCCCATGCCGAGGATGCCGATGGTTTTATGATGCACGTCAACGCCGTACCAGTCAGGCCCGATGCTGCCTTGCCATTCCCCTGCCTTGACCCGCTCGGCCACCTCGACCACCCGGCGTGCGGTGGCCAGCACCAGGCTCATAATGGTATCGGCCACGGTTTCGGTCAGGACGGTTGGGGTATGCATCAACAGCACCCGGTGGGCGTTGAGCGCTGCGACGTCAAAGTTGTCGTAACCGACGGAGACGGTGGATGCCGCACGCAGTTTGGGGGCGCGTTGCAAAAAGGCTTCGTCAATCTTGCCGCCGGAACCGAGGATGCCTTCGGCCTGTTGTAGCGCCTGATCGAAGGCGGCGTTGTCCAGTTGCAGACCGTCGAAGGCATGAACGGTAAAGTGCTGGTCCAGCTTGGCACGCAGGTCGGCAGGAATACTTTTGTACAACACGATTGCAGGCTTCATCAAATAACTCCATCTGGCGAACGAGACGTTCAACATAACATATTGCAGGAGAGTGAAGGGCTGAGCCCCTCACTCGCAAGATTAGGCCACCTGTGGCTGAGCTTCGTTACGTGCAGGCTTGACGATCAGCGTCAGCCCCACCGAGGCCAGCAGCGCGATAGCCATAAACATATAAGAGGCTGCCGGGCTGCCGGTCGCCCCGTTGAGGTAGCCGACAAACCAGGAGCCGAAGAAGGAGCCCAGCGCGCCCATGCTGTTAATCAACGCCATGGCACCCCCGGCGACGTTTCTTGGCAGCATCTCCGGAATGATGGCGAAAAACGGACCGTAAGGCGCATACATGGCCGCACCGGCGACCACCAGCAGACCATAGGAGATCCAGAAATGGTTCGGGCCAATGGCGTAGGAGGCGAAGAAGGCCAGCGCGCCGATCAGCAACAGCGGCCAGACAAACAGCTTGCGGTTCTGCATCTTGTCCGATGCCCAGGAAACCACGATCATCGCAATGGTGGCGGCCAGATAAGGTACTGATGACAACCAACCCGCTTCAACCATCCCCATCTGCATACCGCTGCGCAGGATCGAAGGTAGCCACAGCACAAAGCCATACACGCCGATGCTCCAGGCAAAATATTGCATGCACAGCAGGATCACGTTGCGCGAGCGGAAGGCTTCGCCGTAGTTGCGTACCGCCTTGATGCCTTTCTGCTCCTCGGCCAGTTGCTGTTGCAACGCCAGCTTTTCCTGATCGCTCAGCCAGCCGACCTGTGACGGCTTGTCTTTGACCAGTACCCACCAGCAGAATGCCCAGATCACCGCTGGAACCCCTTCGATGATAAACATTTCACGCCAGCCAAAGGCGTGGATCAGATAGCCGGAAACCACCGACATCCACAACACCGTGACCGGATTGCCGAGGATCAGGAAGGTGTTGGCGCGGGAACGTTCAGACTTGGTAAACCAGTTGCTGATGTAAATCAGCATCGCGGGCATTACCGCAGCTTCCACCACACCGAGGATAAAGCGGATCGCCGCCAGCATCGGGATATTGCTGACCATGCCGGTCAGCGAGGCGCACCCGCCCCACAGGATCAAACACCAGAAAATCAGCTTCTTGACGCTGCGGCGTTCGGCGTAGATGGCACCGGGAATTTGGAAGAAGAAATAGCCGAGGAAAAACAGGGCACCCAGCAGAGATGACATCCCTTTGGTGATGCCAAGATCGTCATTAATCCCGGCGGCGGAGGCAAAGCTAAAATTGGCGCGGTCCAGATAGGCCAGGCTGTAGGTGATAAACACGATGGGCATGATGTACCACCAGCGTTTGGCCGCAATAGTTGCTTTATTCATGTGCAGAACCCTTCAGTGGAGTCTTCTCACCAGCGCTGGCTTGTCGCCATCCGCTGGGGCTTGTGCTCTCCCGGCGTGCCTCGGTTGTAGGGACAGAGGTGGGCGCTCATTGGAGCAAATGATTATTCCGCCAGTGCGGCGCGGGTTGGCAACCCTTCGCTGTCGCCGATGGCCTGGATGGCCAGCGAACCGATCTTGTTGCCGCGTTGCACTGCCTGTAACAGCGTTTTGCCCTCCAGCAGGGCGCTCAGCGTCCCTACTGCGAAGCCGTCTCCGGCACCGACGGTATCTACCACGTTGGTGACTTTGACCGCGGGTACCGCAGCCTGGTCGCCGGCGGCGGTTTTAAACCAGGCACCCTCTGGCCCGGTTTTGATGATCACGGCCTGTACGCCGCGCTCCAGATAGAAGTCGGCGATACCTTCTGCGGTGGATTGCCCGGTCAGGATCTGGCCCTCTTTTAACCCTGGCAGCACCCAGTCGGCCGCGCAGGCCAGCTTGTTGAGTTGTTCGATCATCAGCTCCCGGCTAGACCACAGCACCGGGCGCAGGTTGGGGTCGAAGGAGATGGTTTTGCCCAGGGCGCGCATCTCGGCAGCGGCGAAATGGCACAGCTCCAGCGACTCGGCAGACAGGGCGGCGGCCACTCCACTCAGGTGCAGGTGGCGCGCCCCAGCGAAGTAGTCGCGGTCAAAATCGACGGTGGAAAGATGGCTAGCGGCGGAGCCTTTGCGGAAATACTCCACATTGGGATCGGTTCCATCCGTGTTTTTAGATTTCAGCTGAAAACCGGTTGGGTAGCGGCCATCGACGGTGACCTGCTGGGCGTTAACCCCTTCTTTCGCCAGCTGTTGCAAGGTAAAGCGGCCAAAGGAGTCGTTACCTATCCGGCTTACCCAGCCGACGTTCAAACCCAGGCGGGCCAGCCCGATCGCCACGTTCAGTTCGGCACCGGCGATGCGTTTGGTAAAGCTTTCTACCTCGGCCAAATCGCCCGTTTGCGCGGCGACAAACATCGCCATGGCTTCACCCAGCGTTACGACGTCTAAAGAATTTTGCGTGTTCATCATGCCTGCTCCCTGCGTAACACATCCACGTAATGGCGGGTTACCGCCTCCAGATCGCTGCCCTGTAGTGGGAACTCGATGCCGCGCGGCACGTCCTGCGGCAAGCGGGCCAGCACTTCACGCCAGCTACCGTCGGTGTCATCCAGGGCGATGGCGCGCCAGCCGCGTGGGCCAAGGGTGGCGGCTTTAACATGAATATAGCCAACGTGTGCGGCCAGCAGATTGGCGGCGGCCAGGGCGTCTTGCCCCACCCAATGCCAGTTGGCCATGTCGAACGTCATGCCGACCGGCAACTGGCTCGCTTCCACCGCATGGAAAAAGGCGTTCATCAACGACAGGATGCCGCAGTCTGGCGTTTGATCGTTCTCGACCACCAGTTGGGTTGCGGATTGCCCCAGCGCGATTTTTAACTCGGTAAAGTCAAAGCCCGGTTGGTAGTGACCCAAGGCCAGCTTGAGACGGCTGGCTTGCAGGATCTTCGCCTCAGCCAAAAAGGCGGGCAGATTCGGGTTAAGGGTATGCTGTGGCGTAAACAGTGACTCAGGTGCGGAATACACGGCGGCCAGTTGGTGTTGCTGTAGGGCTTTTGCCAGGGTGGGTAAAGCATCCAGCTCCTGCGGGGAAAGCAGTTCACGGCGGATTTCCACGCCGTCGGCACCTGCCTGGGCGATCAGGGGTAACAACGCCGCCTGGCCACCTAGCTGTTGCACCCTGTCGTTGCCGTAGGCGCTGGTTACTACAATAATCTGTTGCTTCATCTTTTGGCTCCTGAGGTGACCTATCACCACCGCTACTGTTGTTGTAACGGTAAATGGAACCGGTTCCATTGAAAAGCAGCAGCATGCAGAACTATGATCGCAATCACGGAGTTGGTTAAAAAATGGCCCCTCACCCCAACCCTCTCCCACAGGGAGAGTCAACGAATGCACATGATGAGTCACCGTACTTTCAGGCTAACTCGATCGGTCCCTTGTGGGAGCTATCCAGAGTACGTAGTTAGCCCGGGCAGCTTCGGAAATAGGGAGTAAGAACAATTAAGGCAAGGTATTACGCAAAACAATAAACGAACTCGATCGGTCCCCTCTCACTAACGGAGAGGGTTAGGGTGAGGGGTCAACGCAGGGTGGAGCCACGGACGATCAGCTCACCGGAGAATAGCTGTTCGCTAACGGGAGCATCGAGGCCCTGAATACGCTGCACCAGCAGCTCCAACGCGGCATGCCCTATCTGGTAGGTGGGCTGTTTCAGGGTGGTGATCCCCACCCCGGCCAGTTCGGCCCAATCCAGTTCGTCAAACCCCAGCAAGCCAATGTCGTTGCCCCACTGCATGCCCAGGTGGCGCATAGCGCGCGCAACTTGCAGCGTTAAGGCACCGTTGGCCGAGATCACCGCTTTACGCATCCCGCGATGGCGGGTGTTGAAGGTCTGTAATACCGTTGCCAGCTTTTCGGCGTCGTTTAGCGGAGTTTCGGCCTGCTCGGCGGACAAATCGGGATGTTGGGCCATCGTCTGGCGAAAAGCGTGCAGACGCTCAAGCCGGGTATTCACGGTGCCAATCGGCTCACTGAGGAACAGGATAGCCTCGAAACCCTGTTGCAGCAGGTGTTCCGTTGCGGTGGCGGTGGCCTGGTGGTTATTCAAACCCACCACATCGCAGGCAAAGTCGGGGATTTTACGGTCGATCAGCACCATCGGCAGCATCGACTGTTGCAGCATGGAGAGCGCGTCTTCACGCATCCCGACGGCGTTCACCACAATCCCTTCCACCCGGTAGCTGCTCAGCAACTGGAGGTAATGCTGTTCCTGATTGATCTCGTTATTGGTGTTACAGACCAGCAGGGTAAAGCCATGCTGGCGGCAAGCTGCTTCGATGCCGCGCATCACGTCGACGGAATAGGGATTGGTGATATCGGCGATGATCAAACCGATCAGCCGCGTTTGTCCGCCCTTCAGGCTGCGTGCCATCTGGCTTGGGCGATAGTCGAGCTGCTGGATCGCCATATCGATACGTTGCTTGAGGGCGTCGGAGAGCAGGTGCTGTTCACCATTGAGATAGCGCGACACGCTGGTTTTGCCGGTTTGGGCGTGTTTTGCCACATCACTGATGGTGGCGCGCCCTGAGGCACGCGTTGCTTTATCACTGCTCACAGCCAATCTCCCCTGCGGTTCAATGCCAAGGAGACTAACACACCAAGCCTAAAGCCGGGAATGACCCATGTCAGGAGGTGGCCTCCTGCGCTTTGGCCTGCGGCTGGATTTTCTTGTCGGGGCTGCTGAGGGTGAAAACAGAAATCAGCGTGACACCCAAGGCAAGGCTGCCGAGGATCAGGTAAGTTTCGGCGAACCCCATACGGTCATACAGGCTACCTGCAAAGGCAGAGAGGAAGATGGCGGCCCCCTGTTTGGCAAACTGGAAACCAATCAGATAGATCGTGGCGGAAAGGCGGGTATCAAAGTTGGCGGTGATGTACTTGAAGGAACCGACCAGCAAGAAAGGCACTTCCAGCGCGTGCAGCATTTTCAGCATGATGACTTCCAGTGCCGTTGTGGCAAAGGCGGAGCCAATAATGCGTATCGACATGATGGTACCGGCCAGCAGCAGAGTATTTTTTGCTCCGATGCGGTTAATAATCCACGGCGAACAGAACATGATCAGCGCATTGGCCAACTCTCCGGCGGTGGTCGCATAGCCGAAGACCTCGGTACCGCGCTGCGGAGAACTGAAGAAGGTTTTAAAGAAGTTGGCAAACTGTTGATCGAACACGTCATAGACGCAGGCTACCCCGACCACATACAGGATGAACATCCACATCTTCGGCATTCTGAACAGCTGTGCCACCATCCTCAGATTGAACTGGCTCTGATTGGCTCCCAGCTTGCCCATGACAATGGCGTTAGGATTTTCGCGCGGGTTGGCCAGTATCAGGAGTAACATCAGTAGCACTGCCGCTCCAGATCCCATCCAGAAGACGATATCCGGATTGATGTTGAATAACACTCCGGCGGTAGACGCACAGATCCCCCAGCCGAAACAGCCAAACATCCGCGCCTTGCCGTATTCGAAGGCACTTTTGCGGCTGACTCGTTCGATATAAGCCTCAACGGCTCCTGCACCCCCTGAGAAAGCAAATCCGATATAGGCCCCGCCCACCATGGCTCCGAGCAAGACGTTCATTTTCAGCAACGGTGCAAAGACGTAGAGGAAGAAGGGAGCAAAGAAAAACAGCAACAGGGTAATCACCCAAAGCAGATGTTTTTTCAGCCCGAGCTTATCGGAAATAATGCCGAAAATGGGTTGAAATAGAATGGCAAACAGAGACAGACAGGAAAATACCAGGCCAGTTTCGGTTTTATTCAGTCCGATGACTTCCGACAGCCAGATTGGCAGAAACGGAAAGCAGGTGGCCATAATGAAAAAGTAGAGGAAAAAGAAAGCGCCAAATATCCAGAAGTTACGGTTATTTTTATAGGTACAGACGGTGGCGTTCATGGTGATTGTCCTTCCACGACGAGCTTTGGGTGTGCAGCGGCTCGCCGTGGTGAGCGCTGCACCTGCAAATCTATGGGATAACTCAGAGCTGTTCGAGGCCGATCAGCATGGCGCTTTCCGGATCCAGTACCGGTAACGCCAGGCCAACCTGCGCCAGCCATTCCCCGCTAACGTCGCAGGGCTGTTTCATCCAGGCGGGCAACTGGCGCATGGTATGGCCGCCCTGTTGCTGGTGAATGAGCGGCGGGGTATCCAGCAGGGTGATGCGATAACGAGCATCCGGCCTCAACCCTGGAATGCGCAAATTACCCGGCAGTTGGTGATTTGGCATCGTCAACTGGCTGACCAGAATGACAGCTCGCTCCTGTCCTGGGGCAACCACGCCATTAATCTGGGTGCTTGGGTCGTGATGATCGATACGGATAACATCGCCGCTATGTAGCAATGGCCGGAGAGATTTGTGCAACGCCACATAGCGGACGAAACCAAGCTGTTCGGTGTCGCCTTCTTTGACCGGGTCCAGTTCTATACCCATGTGACCGAACAACGCCGTCAGGCCGCGAAAACCGATGCTGTGCTGACGTTCGGTGGCGTGACACTGTCGGTTGCCGATGTGTGAGCCCATCACTTCCGGGGGGAAGAAATAGCTCATGCCGCGTTGAATGGTTTGGCGTTCCAGCGCGTCGTTGTTGTCGGAGGTCCAGAAGCGGTGGCAGCGTTGCAGGACCTCAAAATCGATTCGGCCCCCACCGGAGGCGCAGGATTCGAATTCCACCTGCGGGAAGCGTTCCCTCAAGCTATCCAGCAAGCGATAGAATTGCTCGGTCTGGGCTGTCAGCGAGGCGCGGCCAAGGTGAGCGGGTTGTACGATCTCGCGGTTCATGTCCCACTTGATGTAGTCGATATCATGATTGCTCAGTAGCCAGTTCATGCGTTCCAGCAGGTATTCGAAGACCTGTGGGTTGCACAGATCGAGCACGTACTGAAAACGCCCGGTAGGTTGCTGATAGCCCGGTAAACCTAACACCCAGTCGGGGTGAGCCCGGAACAGATCGGAATCTGGATTGATCATCTCTGGCTCCACCCAGATACCGAATTCCATGCCTAGTTGTTTAACATGCTCGATCACCGGAGCCAGCCCGTTCGGGTATTTTTTCTCGTCCAGGTACCAGTCGCCAAGTGCGGCGCGATCGTGGTCGCGCCCACGGAACCAGCCGTCATCAATGATAAAGCGTTCTACACCCAGTTCGGCCGACTTGGTGGCCATCTGCATGATGTACTCGGGCTGGTGGTCGAAATAGATGCCCTCCCAGGTATTGAGATGCACGGGGCGCGGCCTGTGGTCGGGGAAGCGCAGAATATTCTGGCGGACATAACGGTGAAACTGCTGGCTAAGTGCATTCAGACCAGTACGAGAGCTGGCAGCATACAGCCAGGGGGTGCTTAGGCTGGCTCCGCCTTCCAGTTCCTGCTCGCCTGGCAGGTACAGGGCCTCTGCCTGCAACAGGCGGCGGCCATCGGTTTTCACATCGGCGCGCAGACGATGGTTGCCGCTCCAGCCAAGATGGATACCCCAGACTTCCCCCTGTTGCTCGCTGAAGCCACGGCTACCTACCATCATGCCGGGGAAGTATTCATGAGAGCTGCGACCTCGGCGGTTTTCCTGCAGGTACCCGCCATGCTCAAGGGTGATGCGGTGCGGTTGGAACTCGCGGATCCAGCGGCCATGGAACGCCATCACTTCACCAGCACGCTCTGGCAATGGCAGTGTCAACGCCAAGCGGTTAACCCAGTAACGAGCAGTATGGTGATTGATCAACGTGTGGCGCATTTTTAGCACGCCGCTGGCGCTGTCCAATTGCAGTTCGCTGCGTAGTTGCAGCCCTGCCTGTGGGTCTTCTGCCAGGATCAGCAACTGATTGTCCTGATGCGTGATTTCGCTGGTAGTGAACACGGGTGACCAATCGTAGCCGTCACGATGGCCTTCCACTCCCGGCGAGCCAAACAGACCGCGTCCAGATTCTGCCGCCAGCGTCAGAGGCGTATCTACATCCAGCCTGCCGTTTGGCACCGCCCGGCTCAACGTCAATACATCCTCCGGCATAAACCCGCTTAAATGGGGGCCCCAATAGAGAATTTCGGCAAACGGCTGGCAACGAACAATGACGTCGGTCGTGGGGCTGGTTAACCGCACAATGGTAGGTTCCATCTTTTGACTCCTTTACGATCTTTGGCTCAACTCAGTGGCGTTATCATTGATCCGAAACGTTTCGGATTAAAACCTAAACGTTTCGGATCTGTGATCTGGTCGGGCAAAAAACGGCGTTGTTTTAAACGATCAGGAGGTCAAGGGGAGTTCGTCCGGGTTGGGTTTTAGCACCGGTTGCCATAGTACCTGTAATTTTTGCAGCGGTTCACCACGGATCAGGCCAAGAGTCATTTGTGCGATTTGTTGGCCAACCTCCGCGCGGGTGGCTTGGACGATGGCGGCTACAGGCAGGTCGAGCAGGCTTTCCGCTGGTAATCCGTCATACACCACCAGAGAAACCCCTCCGGGGCCGAGTTTATCGGCATCACGTAGCGCCATTGCTGCCCCCTCGCCGTGACCGTTGCAGTCGGTAATGATTGCCGTCGGCGGATCGGCCAACGCCAATAACGCTTGGGTGGTCAGATAACCCGCGCGACGGCTTGGCGTGATACTGCACAGATAATCGTCACGTTGTTGCAGTTGGTGGCTGGCCAATCCATCCAGATAACCTTGGCGGCGCTGGCTGATAAACGACTGCTGGTTATTTTCGCCCAGATAGGCAATTTTCCGGTGGCCCAGCGCCACCAGATAGTCCACGGCCATCAGGCTGCCAGCGCGGTTATCAAAATCAAACCAGGCGTAATCTTTCTCCAGCTGGCTGCGGCCCAGTGCCAGAAAGGGGAAGTTAAGCCGCTGTAATTCCTGCAGACGCGGATCGTTGTCTAGCGTATGGGCAACAATCAACGCATCAACACGTTTGCTGGCAATCAGGCGAGTAAAGGCATGATGGGGCGCATCATCTGCCACCAACAGCAGATCGATCTCGTGGCGTACCAACTCATTGCTGATACAACCGATCATTTCCATCAAGGTAGAGTTACTCAACGTGTAGTTATTGAACGGGAAAACCAGCCCAACGGCGTCGATTTTGCCCATTTTCAAACGGCGTGCCAGGGTATTGGGGCGATAACCCAAACGCTCTGCCTCAGCCTCTACCCGTTGGCGCGTATCTTGGGCGACGTCGCCGTAGCCATTCAGGGCGCGACTCACGGTGGTAACGGAGAGATCCAATGCTTTGGCAATCGCTTTCAGGGACATATTTCACTCTACAGAAGGTATTGGGATGCTGGGCGAGAGTAACACAGGCAGAGGAATTGGCGGGAGAGGCGAGGGCAGGAAATGCGAACTGGCGGGGCAAAGGCCCCGCACTGTGTGCTTACAGCGGGCTGAGGGTGATCTCAACTCGACGGTTTTGTGCCTTGCCTGCGGTGGTGCTGTTGGAGGCAATCGGGTTATCCGGGCCGGCACCGATTGAACGGATGCGGTTGGCGGCGACCCCTTGGGTGATCAGCGCGCTGGCCACACCGTCTGCACGTTGTTGGGACAGCGTCATATTATGCGCGCGAGCCCCGGTGCTGTCGGTGTAACCCACCACGTTGACGGCGGTTTTTTCATACTCTTTCAGCACCATCGCTACGCCGGTCAGGGTGTTGGCTCCTGCCGGTTTCAGCGTGCTGCTGTCGGTATCGAAGGTCACGTTGTTTGGCATATTCAGCACGATATTATCGCCCTGACGGGTAACGCTAACGCCGGTGCCTTTCATTTTGTCGCGCAGTTTGGCTTCCTGCACGTCCATGTAGTATCCGGCTCCACCGCCCAATGCGGCACCGGCTGCGGCGCCGATCAGCGCGCCTTTACCACGGTCTTTTTTCGATGAAGAGATCATGCCGATACCGGCACCCAGGGCTGCGCCAACGCCAGCGCCAATACCGGACTTGCCGGCTTCTGACTCCCCGGTGTAAGGGTTGGTGGTACAAGCCGATAGCGTCATGGCAACGGCTACTGCACCAGCAATTATCGCAATGCGTTTTTTCATTGTTAGTTCCTTTAAAAGCAGGGATATCTGCGTGCGCTACTCCAAACTGGAGGCGCTAAATCATCGGCATTCAGCCGCGAGCCCCAAAACGGGCCGCGCAACTATGACGTACCTTTTGGCCAGCAGTTCCGATAAAAATCGTGACAAATTATAAACCTGTAAGCCAGGCAGGAAGGTAGCCGCCAAATCGCCGCTTGGGAACCAGAACAAACTGAATTAATGCAGGAAGGGTTGATCTTTAGGACAAAGGGGCGAAGAGTTTCGCCCCGATGAGATGCGGTTAAGCTAACGTTTCGCCATTGCTGGCGATCACGCGGCGATACCAGTCGAAGCTCTGTTTCTTCGAGCGGGCAAAGCTGCCGCTGCCGTCGTCGTGCTTATCCACGTAGATAAAACCGTAGCGCTTACTGTATTGCCCGGTGGTGAAGGACACGCAGTCGATACAGCCCCAGGGGGTAAAGCCCATCAGCTCAACGCCGTCGTCGATCACCGCTTTTTTCATCTGCTCGATGTGCGAGCGGAGATAGGCGATGCGGTAATCGTCGTGGATCTGGCCATCGGCCTCGGGCTTATCCAGCGCACCGAAGCCGTTCTCGACGATAAACAGCGGCTTCTGGTAGCGTTCATAGAGGATGTTGAGCGTATAGCGCAGCCCCACCGGATCGATCTGCCAGCCCCAGTCGGACGCTTTCACATAAGGGTTCGGCACGCTGCCTTCAAAACCGGCCAGCGCCGTGCCCGTGCCGATGGAGTCCGCCTGCACCGCGTTACTCATGTAGTAGCTCAGGCCGATATAGTCTGCACAACCTTCACGCAGGATCTGCTCATCTTCCGGCTGCATCTGGATGTGGTAACCCTTGCGCTCCCATTCGTGCAGAATGTAGGACGGGTAATAGCCGCGCATATGCACATCGCCAAACAGGAAGCGTTCACGCATCGCCTCTTGCGCATACATCACATCATCCGGATTACAGGAGAACGGATATAGCGGTACCATGGCGATCATGCAGCCAATCTGCAATGCCGGGTTGATGGCATGCCCCAGTTTGACCACCTGTGCGCTGGCGACAAACTGATGGTGCAGCACCTGGTACATGCACTCTTCCGGGTTCGGTTCCTGGGTGAAAATCACCCCTGAACAGCAGTAGCCGAACAGCGGGGTCTTCCAGTTGCGCTGGTTGTTGATCTCGTTGAAGGTCATCCAGTACTTCACTTTGTGCTGGTAACGGGAGATGACCACTTCGCTAAAGCGCACAAAGAAATCGACCACCTTGCGATTCTTCCAGCCGCCATACTCTTTCACCAGATGCCATGGCATCTCGAAATGGGAAAGGGTGATCACCGGCTCAATGCCGTATTTCAGCAACTCGTCAAACAGGTTGTCGTAGAACTGTAATCCTTCCTCGTTCGGCTCCAGCTCATCCCCCAGCGGGAAGATGCGCGACCAGGCAATAGAGGTGCGGAAGCACTTGAAGCCCATTTCGGCAAACAGCGCGATATCGCCTTTATAACGGTGATAGAAGTCCACCGCGTCGTGGTTGGCGTAGAGGTAACCAGGTTCAATGCCGTCGGTGATCACGCGATCGACGCCGTGGGCACCACTGGACAGTACATCGACGATGCTTGGGCCTTTACCGCCCTGATCCCAGCCGCCTTCAACCTGGTGCGCCGCTACCGCGCCGCCCCACAGGAAATCATCCGGTAACTGTTTTTTCATAACGTTGGTTCTCTTGGTAGATGAATTTAGGCCATTTCAGGCTTGTTGAGCGGTGCCGTTGGCGCAGGCTGTTCCTCTTTGAAGCCGACGATATAGGTTAGTACGGCACCAAGCACAAACGCCACGCAGATGGACAGCAGGAAGCCAAGGAACTGCGGCATATGGCCTTCTTTAAAGAACACCGGCAGCACGGCAATCCCCGGCAGGCAATAACTCCATGACACCGCGTTGAAGGCTCCGGCAATGGAACCCCCGACCGCGCCGGCGACACAGCCGCAAATCATGGGGCGTTTCAGACGCAACGCTACGCCGTAGATGGCGGGTTCCGTGATGCCAAACAGCGCGGTCATGCCTGCAGACAGCGAAACGCGCTTCATCTCCGGGTCTTTGGATTTCAAATAGACGCCCAGCACGGCACCCGCCATGGCAAACACCGGCGAGGCCTGCAGGCCGGTAAAGGTGTCATAGCCCAGCGTGGCATAGTTTCCCACGGTGACCGGCGTGATCCCCCAGTGTACGCCCAGCGTTACCAACGGCATCCACAGTGCGCCTACCACCGCTCCGGCAATGGAAGGGCTGAGGTGATACAGCGTGTTATAGACGCCGCCGATGGCCCCGCCAATCATGTTACCGATCGGGCCAAAGGCCAGCAGCGTCAGCGGCACCATGATCGCGATACAGAACATCGGCGTGAACAGGTTGCGGATCACCAGCGGCAGGATGCGTTCAAAGAAACGCTGTACATAAGACATGATCCAGACCATCAGGATGATCGGGATCACCGAGGCGGTGTAGCTGAGATACTGCACCGGCATGCCCAGGAAGGTGAGGGGATCGGCGTTAATCGGGATACCGGCCACCTCGGCCAGCACCCTGGCAATCTGTGGGTTATTGACGGCTTCCTGCATCAAGGCCTGCATGGCCGGATCGGCAGAGTTCACCAACAGAATTTTATTGGCGGTGAGCATGTTCATATAGTCTGGAGAGACCAGCGCACAGGCCGCGATCACTGCGGTAAACGGATTGACGTTGAATTTTTTCGCGGCGGTGAAGGCCACCATCACCGGCAGGAAGGTGAAGCCGGTCCAGGAAACGAAGTTCAGAATACGATAGGTGCCACTGGCCGGATCCATCCAGCCTAAGGCAGCAAACAGCGAGATGAGCCCCTGCAATACCCCGCAGGCTGCCAGCGGATACAGGAAGGGGGCGAAGATGCTGGAGATAATGTCCATCAGGCGACTGACGATGCCGACGTTCGGCGCGCTGACCGCCACGTTCTCATCCATATTGACCAGCTTGAGCACCTCCCGATAGGCATCGCCGACGTGGTTGCCGATCACCACCTGCAATTGGCCACTGGATTCGATAACGGTAATAACGCCTTTGACGCGTTTCAGCGTGTCTTTATCGGCCTGACTACTGTCTTTTAAAATAAATCGCAAACGTGTGGCACAATGTGTGACATTAATCACATTATTATCGCCGCCAATCAGGCGTACGATCTCTTTTGCCGAGTCAGCATAATTAATTGCCATCAACGTAACTCCATCTGTGGTGTACAGAAATATCGGGCTTTATTGTTGCTCTAAGGTGATTTCTAAATGGATAGTAACAAACAGCAAGGGAATGTCACGATATAACAAAATGGCGAAATAGTGATTTGTCACATGCAAAAAACAGGGTGTTATTTAGCGTGATTTAGCTAATAAAATTAATGGCCAAGACTTTTTGCCAGCTTTTTCCCTATCGCTTCCAATATATACATCACAGGTACTTGGGTAGTGATATCATATTCGCTGGCAATGCGGATTTGCGGCATGTGGTAAGAGAGATTAAAGTCCGCCATGCGCGCCAGTGAAGAGGTTTCACTATTGGTAATGCTGACGATCTTACAGTTATGCAGGCTAAATTGGCTGGCCAGTTTAAGAATTTCCGGCGTTTCTCCAGAAACCGATAAAATAATGGCTACCGCATTTTTATACATATCGCTGCTGATGGGATAATAAGGGTCATCGATATAATTACTGAATTTACCAACGTTAGAGAAAAAGCGAGCGCCGTACTTACCTAACGTGCCGGATGTTCCTGCTCCGACAAAGATGATCCGTTCCGCATTGGCAATGTGTGCTGCCGCATCGGTAATTAACTGCTCAAACTCTTCATTGTTAATACTTTTGAAGAAGCTGACAATTTCACTGACGCCGGAGGTTAGCAGCAGCTTGTCTTCCTGTTCCAGATAGAGTTTAAAGCGAATGCGGAATTCCGAATAGCCGCTGAAATTCATTTTCTTACAAAAGCGTAATACCGTGGTGGTGGAGACCTTGGCACCCTCCGCCAGCTCGCGAATGGTCATATACATAACCTTGTCCTTATTTTTGATGACGTAGTTGTACACCATCAATTCAAGACCGTTGAGCTTGGATAAGGCGATATGGGTAAACATGCTGGATCTCGTTGACAAGGTTGGCTGCCAAAGTACCAGAAGCGGGCAGGGATGACAAAGCCCGCCCGCGGCTTCTTCAGGGATGGCGCAGTTCCGCGGTGGCCCAGTTCATGATCAGCGTATGGGCCTGGGTCTCCTGATTGAACTGGCGTTGTACTTCACTGAACCCAAGCTTGCGGTAAAAGGCGCAGGCCCGCAGATTCTGCTCGTATACCTCCAGGCTCAGCCAGCCGTGCTGTTGCTGTACTTGCTCCATCAGCGCGGCTCCGACGCCTTGGCCGTGGAAGCGCTCATCGACAAACAGCGCGCCCACAAAGCGTTCATCCAGCACGCTGATAAAACCGGCGATCTGCTGGTGATGCAGATAAACCCAAGTTTTGGCGCGCGGCAGATAGCTTTCACGCACCAACTGGGCGGTTTGCTGCCAATAATCGGCCGCGATAAACGGATGGGCCTGGGTGGTGCTTGCCAGCCACAGCGTCATCAGCGGCTCGATATCGGCCGGAACGGCGGTACGGATCATGCCTGGCGCTGCTTTGGGTGGCAGAAGCACCCGGTAAGATGATCGTTCACCAGGCCGCTGGCCTGCATAAAGGCATAGCAGGTGGTTGAGCCGATAAACTTAAAGCCGCGCTTTTTCAGCGCCTTGGACAGGGCATCGGACTGTTCGGTTTTGGCGGGGACTTCGCCAAGCGCCTGCCAGTGATTGAGCAGCGGCTTGCCGGTGACGAACTGCCAGATAAAGGTGACGAAATCTTCTCCGGCGGCCTCCATCGCCAGATAGGCCTTGGCATTATTGATAATGGCCTCGATCTTGCCGCGGTGGCGGATAATGCCGCTGTCTTGCATCAGCGTTGCCACGTCTTGTTCGGTCATGGCTGCAATGCGCTGCGGATCAAAATTGTGGAAGGCACGGCGGTAGTTTTCACGCTTTTTCAGCACGGTGATCCAGGAAAGACCCGCCTGCTGGCCTTCCAGGCACAGCATTTCGAACAGCTCGCGTGCGTCGGTGGTGGGTACGCCCCATTCCTGGTCATGATACTCAAGATATAGCGGATCGGCGGTAACCCAACCGCAACGTTCGTTGGCCATACGAGGATTCCTTATGCTGTAATTATTTACAGGTAATCATCGCCGTAAGCCGCCCGCTTGGCAACCCTTTGCACGATTTATCGTCAGTTAACTTGACGTTATGTGAATCCCCGCAATATTTACTACACGGCTATGGCGATAACTGCCAACGATAAGAACAGGATTTCCTCTATCTATGACTAGGAGTCTATTTATGCCTCTGAAAAGACAGGGCAAGCACACTCCAACGGTGCTTGCCGTGGCGTTAGCTTTTTGCCTCAGTGCTACGGCACAGGCTTACGATCAACTTTACGTGTTTGGTGACAGCCTGAGTGATACCGGCAATAACGGCCGCTTCACTTATGACAGTAACCAACATCAGCTATATGACGAAATACTGGGCCAGCGTATCGGTGCTGCGCTGGTGGCGTCCGATAACGGTGGCTACAACTATGCTGCCGGTGGTGGTGTGGCCGTACCGGCGATAAACCCGGCGGACAACACCGAGGATCAGCTACAAAGCTACCTTGCGCGGGTTAACGGCAGGGCCGACGGCGACGGTCTGTATATTCACTGGGTTGGTGGCAACGATCTGGCCGCCGCGGCGATGAATGTGCCGACCGCACCGGAGGTGGCTTTCACTAGCGCCTTGGCTGCGGCGACGCAGGTGCACGCTTTACTGAACGCCGGTGCCGGGACGGTAATAGTGCCAACGGTACCGAATATCGGCTCAACCCCGCAACTGATGGAACTGATTATCCAGCAGGCGCTGGGGCCAGTGCAGGGTGCGGCTATACTGGCGGCGTATGGCAAGCTTAATACTCTCGCTACGCCGGATAACGCTTCGCGCCAGCAGGCGATCCATCAGGCTTTAGGTGCCGCTGCACAGCAGGCCAGCAGCAATCCTCTGGTGCAGCAGGCCATTGCTGCCCAATTGAGCGCGGCTTTTGACAGTTTCAGCGCCCAGGCGGCCCAGCTTACCGATTTTTATAACCAGAGCGAAGATCGCCTGCTGGCTCAGGGCGGCGGTAATATCGTGCGCGTTGATGTCAACAAACTGTTCAGCGAGGCGATCGCCAACCCGGGCCAGTTTGGTTTTACCAACACTGCCGGTATGGCCTGCCCAGCGGGAGTTTCTTCGGCGGTATGCAGTTCGTCCATGCCAGGTTTTAACAGCGAGCAGGCTTATCTGTTTGCCGACCATTTCCACCCCAGCCCGCAGGCTCATCAACTGATCGCCGATTATATTCAGGCGGTATTGGATGGCCCGGCGCAGGCGGTGGCTCTCAACCAGGCAACCGCCGCTTTCGCGCGTGATAGCCGTGCTACCTTGGACAGCCGTCTTCAGCAGTTACGCACCAGCAGCAATCCTCAGGGGTCGTTGGGCGTGTTCGGCGGCTATGCCGGGCAACGTTACGATTATTCTGCCAATACAGTTGCCGGGGATGGCGACGCCACCACGCATAACCTAACGCTGGGCGTGGATTACCAACTGACGGATGAGTGGCTGATAGGTGCGCTAATCTCGGGTTCCAACGACAATCAGCAACCTTCCAGCCGTTACGATTATAAGGCGCGCGGAGTGCTGCTTTCGGCCTTCAGCTCCGTGACGCTATTTGAGCAAGGTTGGGTTAATGCCGATTTGCACTATGCCAGCGTGAATTACGACGACATTAACCGCAGTATGCAGTTGGGTTCGCTAACCCGAACAGAAACCGGCGATACCGATGGTAAGCAGTGGGGCGCACGCGTTACGGCGGGGTATGACTTCCCGATCGCTTCGTATCTCACCACCGGGCCGATGGCCCAGTTTGCCTGGGATTACAGCAACGTCTCCGGTTATAGCGAGAATGGCGACGACAGTACGGCCATGCGTTTCAACGATCAGACCTATCATTCGCAGATCGGCGCTGTAGGATGGCGATTGGATAGCCAGCTCGGGATAGTTAATCCGTATGCGGAGGTGAGCTATCAGCACCAGTTTGGTGATGGCGTTTACCGGGCAGGCGGTGGATTGAAATCGACCCAGACCTCATTCACCCGCGACAGCGCCAGCCAGGATAAAAACTGGATGGATATCACCTTGGGGGCAAATATGCCGTTGAGCGATCGGGTGGCGGCGTTTGCGACAGTTTCGCAAACCAGCGGCTTGAGCAGCGGTGAGCAATTTATGTACAACGTGGGAGTCAGCGCGCGTTTTTGAAGAATGGCTTTAAACTTGATTGCCCGGTGCCAGACGGTTTGGTGCCGGGAAGAATAGGAAGGAGCTGTGCTTACCATTATTATGGGACAGTGCCTGATCTCAGGGGCTGTCAGCTCTGTTTGCCATCGCCTTGCCCAAGCCCTTCACCGAAAAAGTACAGTGTCTGACTGTACTTTAGTATAACTATCATTTGCTCCTAAAAGACTTTATCGTTACGCCATAAGAACAAAAGATTTAAATAAAAAAAACTGATCCCGTTTAAAGGATCAGGAGCCAATTCGGCCAACACCAGGGAAATTTTGTTGTCATTATTATAAATAACAGGTTGTCTGTCAATTGTTCTCTCGCTCGCTAATCAACGAGTGGGAGGCTTTTGCGTGCCTTAAATATATAAAAAACGTATCAATTTCAGCCCCTATCATTAGTTTTTTAGCTTTAACCCGGTATCGACAATCAGAAAGTCAGTTATTATCAGATATGACGTAGTGTTTTTTGCTGAATGTTAACATTTTTGGCAAAAAAACACCCAATTTAAAACACTTCAGCAACTAAACGTTTATCACGCAAACTGTCGCAAACTCGTTATTAACGCAGCGAAAAAATCAGGTTTTGATGTCTTGGGGTGAGTGTGGTTAAAAAAGCACAGTGATTTCATTAAATATATCAAGCATTAAAATCTTCACAGTGTTATTGCTTAAAAGCTCACGGATTTTTTTTACTTACTATTAGTTTTCTGTTTTTTTTATGATAAAATATTACTTCTATGCTGTGCTCTGAAATTTGTAACGGGAATTTCAATAAGGAGACTTTGCGTGCCGAGTTTATTCTTTAATAATGAATTTATTAACTCAGTCATAAAGAGCTATTTGGAAGTGAACTTACAAGAGTATAACAGCATAAAGTACGCTTATGCGATCATGAGCAAAATAAATCCTGCGGACTTCGCCATTATTTCCAACAAAACAGAATGGTTTGAGTTTTATACCGCAAATAACTACCAGTTCATCGATCCGGTATTGATTGCCACATCCCGCCGAGTGACCCCTTTCTTCTGGGATGAAAGTATTACGATCAGCTCCGGGGCAAAATACCCCAATATTTTTGATATGGCCAAGAACTATAATGTCATCAATGGCTATACGTTTGTGTTGCACGATCACAACAATAATCTGGTGGTGCTGTCTCTTATTATGGATGATTCCTGTGACGAAAATATAGAAGAGATTCTCAAAGAGAACCAACATAAACTGCAAATGCTGTTGATCACCGTGCATGATAAATTAATCGCACTTTATCACGAACTGAATAACACCAGCGATTATGACCAAATCAACCAAAAAGAGCTGCTCTCCAAGCGCGAGAATGAGGTGATTTACTGGGCAAGCATGGGAAAATCCTATCAGGAAATTGCGCTGATTTTGGGGATCAAGCTCACCACAGTAAAATATCATATCGGCAACGTGGTCAAAAAATTAGGCGTTACCAATGCCAAACATGCCATCAGGCTTGGCGTTGAACTGAAGCTCATCAGGCCGGTGTTTTCCGATCGGGAATGAGAGTGATCAAGAGCTCAACGTTGCCTTCCGGCTTGAACGTGTCGATGATCATTGTCGGGTGGTGTTGCGGTATTACACACCGTTGCTTAAGCCAACCCTAAATTGGGGCCTATCGCCTGGCTCAACCCCGTTCAGGCAACAGCTATCAACCCGATCCCTTCCTAACTGGCCGCGAAGCGCGCTTTTTTCACGAAGATTGACACTTGCTGCGGGATTCTGGCTGTATATCTTACGGTCAACGGGTATACTGACCCATTCTGTTAAATCCACTTGTATCGCGTGCGAAATCAACATGCAAAAGTTTGATACCAAGACCTTTCAGGGTCTGATCCTGACACTACAGGACTATTGGGCGCGCCAGGGCTGCACCATCGTGCAACCGCTGGACATGGAAGTTGGCGCGGGGACATCCCACCCGATGACCTGCCTGCGTGCACTGGGCCCGGAGCCAATGGCCACCGCCTATGTGCAACCTTCACGCCGCCCAACCGACGGCCGTTACGGGGAAAACCCGAACCGCCTGCAGCATTACTACCAATTCCAGGTGGTGATTAAGCCATCGCCAGAAAACATTCAGGAACTCTACCTGGGTTCCTTGAAGGAACTGGGTCTGGATCCGACCATCCACGATATCCGCTTTGTGGAAGACAACTGGGAAAACCCGACGCTCGGCGCCTGGGGTCTGGGTTGGGAAGTGTGGTTAAACGGCATGGAAGTCACGCAGTTTACCTATTTCCAGCAGGTTGGCGGTATGGAGTGCAAACCGGTCACCGGCGAGATCACCTACGGTCTGGAACGCCTGGCGATGTACATCCAGGGCGTGGACAGCGTCTACGATCTGGTGTGGAGCAACGGCCCGTTGGGCGTTACCACCTACGGCGACGTGTTCCATCAGAACGAAGTGGAGCAGTCCACCTATAACTTCGAATACGCCGATGTCGATTTCCTGTTCTCCTGCTTCGAGCAGTATGAGAAGGAAGCGCAAACGCTGCTGGCATTGGAGAAACCGCTGCCACTGCCGGCTTATGAACGTATCCTCAAGGCTGCTCATACCTTCAACCTGTTGGATGCACGCAAGGCGATCTCGGTTACCGAGCGTCAGCGCTATATTCTGCGTATTCGCACGCTGACCAAAGCCGTTGCCGAGGCCTACTACGCTTCCCGCGAAGCGCTGGGCTTCCCAATGTGTAACAAGAAGTAGAGGCAGCTATGACACAACAGACTTTCCTGGTGGAAATCGGCACGGAAGAGCTGCCGCCGAAGGCTCTTCGCTCACTGGCAGAAGCCTTTGCTGCCAACTTTACCGCTGAACTGGACAACGCTGGCCTGGAACATGGCGAAGTGAAGTGGTTTGCCGCTCCGCGCCGCCTGGCGTTGAAAGTGACGGATCTGAGTGCTGCGCAGGCCGATCGTGAAGTTGAAAAACGCGGTCCAGCCATTGCCCAGGCGTTCGATGCCGAAGGCAAACCGAGCAAAGCGGCCGAAGGTTGGGCGCGTGGCTGCGGTATTACCGTCGATCAGGCCGAGCGCCTGGTGACCGATAAAGGCGAATGGCTGCTGTATCGCGCCCATGTGCCAGGCCAATCTGCCCAGCAACTGCTGGCCGGTATGGTGAGCACCGCGCTGTCCAAGCTGCCAATCCCGAAACTGATGCGCTGGGGCGATAAAGAAACCCAGTTCGTCCGCCCTGTGCATACCGTGACCATGCTGCTGGGTGCAGAACTGATCCCTGGCACCGTGCTGGGGATCGACTCAGCCCGCACCATTCGCGGCCACCGCTTTATGGGTGAAGCCGAATTCACCATCGATAACGCCGATCAATACCCGCAGATCCTGTTGGAGCGCGGCAAAGTGGTGGCGGAATATCAAACCCGTAAAGCGTTGATCAAGCGCGATGCCGAGCTGGCAGCACAACAGATTGGCGGTAAAGCCGATCTGAGCGAGAGCCTGCTGGAAGAGGTTACCTCGTTGGTCGAATGGCCAGTGGTGCTGACCGCCAAGTTCGAAGAGAAATTCCTGGCGGTGCCTGCGGAAGCGCTGGTGTACACCATGAAGGGCGATCAGAAGTATTTCCCGGTGTATGACGCCGCGGGCAAACTGCTGCCAAACTTTATCTTCGTCGCCAATATCGAGTCGAAAGATCCGCAGCAAATCATCTCCGGTAACGAGAAGGTGGTGCGCCCGCGTCTGGCAGATGCCGAATTCTTCTTCAACACCGACCGCAAGCAACGCCTGGAAGACAATCTGCCGCGTCTGGAAACCGTGCTGTTCCAACAGCAACTGGGCACCCTGCGCGCCAAGACCGACCGTATCCAGGCCATGGCAGGCTGGATCGCCGGCCAGATCGGGGCTGACGTCAACCACGCTACGCGTGCCGGGCTGCTGTCTAAGTGCGATCTGATGACCAACATGGTGTTCGAATTCACCGACACCCAAGGCGTCATGGGCATGCACTATGCGCGCCACGACGGTGAAGCCGAAGACGTGGCAGTGGCGTTGAACGAACAGTACCAGCCACGCTTTGCCGGTGATGAACTGCCGCAATCGTTGGTGGCCTGCTCGTTGGCGATTGCCGACAAGATGGACACCCTGGCCGGGATCTTCGGCATCGGGCAACATCCAAAAGGTGATAAAGACCCGTTCGCACTGCGCCGTGCTGCGCTGGGCGTGCTGCGTATTATCGTTGAGAAAAACCTGCCGCTGGATCTGCAAACCCTGACCGAAGAAGCTGTCCGCCTGTATGGTGACAAGCTGACCAACGCCAAGGTGGTGGACGAGGTTGTCGACTTTATGCTGGGCCGTTTCCGCGCCTGGTATCAGGAAGAAGGCCATGCGGTGGATACCATCCAGGCCGTATTGGCACGTCGTCCAACCAAGCCAGCCGACTTCGATGCGCGGGTAAAAGCGGTGACGCATTTCCGTACGCTGGAAGCAGCAGCGGCATTGGCTGCGGCCAACAAGCGCGTTTCCAATATCCTGGCCAAATCCAACGATACGCTGCTGGACCAGGTCCACGCTTCGGTATTGAAAGAACCGGCCGAGCTGAAGTTGGCAACCCACTTGGTGGTGCTGCGCGATAAGCTGCAACCGTTCTTCGCCGAAGGCCGCTACCAGGAAGCGCTGGTAGAACTGGCCGCACTGCGTGAAACCGTGGATGCGTTCTTCGACAGCGTGATGGTGATGGCAGAAGATGAAGCGGTGCGCGTGAACCGCCTGACGTTGCTGAGCAAGCTTCGTGAGCTGTTCCTGCAGGTCGCGGATATCTCCGTGCTGCAATAATGGTGTAAAGCCCAAGAAAAAGCGCCTGCGGGCGCTTTTTCATCTCTGATGGCGGCAGCGAAACGATAGGTTATTCTGAGTACCTCGCATAATCACATTTCGTATCGCTGGCAGTTGATCTATTCTTTAGACGCACGGAGGGCGGCAGACGGCATGGAATCTGATAAAAGACACGTTTATAACAGGAGTTATGTCACATGGCTGTAGGGATCCAGAGCAGAAGTTTCGCGCGTTGGCTGGCACCGGTGTTGGCATTGTTGGTGGTTATGCAACTGACCGCCTGCGGCGATAAAGAGCCGGAGCAACGCAAGGCATTCGTTGATTACTTACAGAATACGGTCATGCGCAGTGGCGTACATATCCCGACGTTGAGCGAAGATCAGAAACAGAAATTCGGTGCTTATACCGGCGATTATGCCATTCTGGTGGGTTTTTCCCAGCAGTTGACGAAGTCGGTGGACGCCAGCCTGACCCCGGCGCTGGAGCAGGTTAATCAGATCCGTACCGCGCAGGACTATATGAGCAAGCGCGATAGTCTGCAACAGTCGATCGGCGCGTTAAACCTGCTAGGCCAGCAGATCCAGACTGCCAAGGCACAGGCGGATACCGCTCGTGCGGCGCTGAAACAGCCGGACGATCTGAAAGCGGTATACAACCAGGCGTATGACAAGATTGTTACCGCACCGGCCAATGCGCTGATGCCAGCGATCCCAACCACCGCCGGTTTTGTCCAGGACCTGGTACAGGTAGGTGATTTCCTGCAGGCTCAGGGCAATCAGGTCAGCTTCAACAACGGCGGCGTGCAGTTCCGCACCCAGCAGCAGGCGACGCAGTACAACACCATGATGTCCAATCTGGTGGCCAAACAGCAGGACTTGCTGAACGCACAGAAAACCGTGCAGGCGGTAATGCAGTAACCTTCGTTCTAAACAATGTATGTGGGCCAGCGTTTGGTACCACATACATTATTCCGCTTTTTACCAACTCCTTGCCCCTCCCTCCCCCACGTATTTTCTGTACTACACTTCACTTATTCATCACATCTCTTAATGTAGTTTTCTTTCATCCACGCCATGGTTATTTCCCGACGGTGTCGATGCCCACAGGGAAGATGTCATTTCAGGCCACGGCACGGTGGTCGGATGTAAAATAAATTGTGATGTTTGTCACATTTCAAAAACAAACAGCAAGGATGTAAGTGTGATTAATGTCACGTTTTTGTCGCATTTTGCCGGTATATCTTCGCGTTGTATTTTTTTTACACCGGATAAGTGTGATGAATATCACTAAATACACCGGGGTATGGGGGCAATGTTAGTGATGGTGATCACAAAAATTCAGTGAAGTTCGCGTAGTAAAAAGAGCGTGGTAGAGTCCGTTTCGCAAACAGCATCAACAGGGCTAGAACGTTACAACAATTATCGCGCGCTCTTATTGTCAGCGCGTAACAATAGGGGTGTGTTTATGTTTTCACCAGACATCAAGGTTAAAGTGCAAAACTTTGGCCGTTTCCTGAGTAACATGGTGATGCCCAACATTGGCGCATTCATCGCCTGGGGTATCATCACTGCGCTATTCATTCCTACCGGCTGGCTGCCAAACGAGACGTTAGCCAAGCTGGTTGGGCCAATGATCACCTACCTGCTGCCACTGCTGATCGGTTATACCGGCGGTAAACTGGTGGGCGGCGAGCGTGGCGGTGTGGTCGGTGCCATCACCACCATGGGCGTGATCGTCGGTGCAGACATGCCGATGTTCCTCGGTGCCATGATTGTTGGGCCGCTGGGTGGTTGGGCGATCAAGCATTTTGACCGTTGGGTCGACGGTAAGATCAAGAGCGGCTTCGAGATGTTGGTCAACAACTTCTCCGCTGGCATCATCGGTATGCTGTTGGCAATCCTGGCCTTTATGGGTATCGGGCCATTGGTTGAAGCGCTGTCCAAAGTGTTGGCGGCTGGCGTGCATATCATGGTGGTCAACAACCTGCTGCCATTGACCTCGATCTTCGTTGAACCGGCGAAAATCCTGTTCCTGAACAACGCCATCAACCACGGTATCTTCTCACCGCTGGGCATCCAGCAGGCGACGGAAACCGGTAAATCAATCTTCTTCCTGATCGAAGCCAACCCAGGCCCAGGTTTGGGCGTGCTGATGGCCTACATGTTCTTCGGCCGTGGTAGTGCCAAGCAGTCTGCTGGCGGTGCGGCGATCATCCACTTCCTGGGTGGTATCCACGAAATCTACTTCCCATACGTGCTGATGAATCCACGCCTGATCCTGGCGGTTATTCTGGGCGGTATGACCGGCGTATTCACCCTGACCCTGCTGAACGGCGGCCTGGTATCTCCTGCTTCCCCTGGCTCTATCCTGGCGGTGCTGGCGATGACGCCAAAAGGCGCCTACTTCGCCAACCTGGCGGCGGTATTTGCGGCGTTCCTGGTCTCCTTTGTGGTCTCATCTTTCCTGTTGAAAACCTCGAAAGTGAAAGAGGAAGACGATCTGGAAGAGGCGACCCGCCGTATCCAGGACATGAAAGCCCAGTCTAAAGGTGGTGCCGCGGTAAACGCAGCGGTAGACGGCGATCTGAGCACCGTGCGTAAAATCATCGTAGCTTGCGATGCGGGTATGGGCTCCAGCGCCATGGGTGCCGGCGTGCTGCGCAAGAAAGTGGCGGACGCGGGGCTGAAGAATATCTCCGTAACCAATAGCGCGATCAACAGCCTGCCGGAAGATGTGGATCTGGTGATCACTCACCGCGATCTGACCGAGCGTGCGATGCGCCATGCGCCGCAGGCCCAGCACATCTCGCTGACCAACTTCCTGGACAGCCATCTGTACAGTGATTTGACCGCCCGTCTGGTGGCCGCTAACAAGACCAGCGAAACCGAGCAGAAGGTTATCTCCACCCTGGATGACAGCTTTGACGCCAGCGAACAGAACCTGTTCAAACTGGGTGAAAGCAACGTGTTCCTCGGCTTGCAGGCCATTGATAAAGAGCAGGCCATTCGCTTTGCCGGTGAGCAACTGGTGAAGGGCGGCTATGTCGAGCCAGAATATGTTCCGGCTATGTTGGAACGTGAAAAGCTGACCTCTACCTATCTGGGCGAATCCATTGCCGTGCCGCATGGCACCATTGAAGCCAAAGACCGCGTGCTGCGCACCGGCGTAGTGTTCTGCCAGTATCCGCAGGGCGTACGTTTCGGTGACGAAGAGGATGAAGTTGCACGCCTGGTTATCGGTATCGCGGCGCGTAACAACGAGCATATCCAGGTGATCACCAGCCTGACCAATGCGTTGGATGATGAAACCGTCATCGAGCGGCTGGCGAATACCACCAGCGTCCAGGAAGTGTTGGATTTGCTGGGCGGTAAGAAGGCCTGATAACAGAATTATTTTAAAGGGTGCAGCTTGCTGCACCTTTCTACATTTAAGAAAGGGTGGAATATGAAAGCATTACACTTCGGAGCCGGTAATATTGGCCGTGGCTTTATTGGCAAACTGCTTGCCGACGCGCACGCCGAACTGACTTTTGCTGACGTTAACCAGACGGTGCTGGACGCGTTGAACCAACGCAAAAGCTACCAGGTACATGTGGTGGGCGAGCAGGCGCGCGTTGAAGAGGTGAATAACGTCAGTGCCGTTAACAGCGGTAGCGAAGAGGCGGTGGCCCTGATTGCCCAGGCCGATATCGTCACGACCGCCGTTGGTCCGCAGATCCTCGCCAGAATTGCCGGGACTATCGCCAAAGGCCTGACCCTGCGCCATCAGCAAGGCAATACTCAGCCGCTGAATATCATCGCCTGTGAAAACATGGTGCGTGGCACCAGCCAGCTCAAGCAGCACGTGTTCGACGCACTGCCACAGGATGAACAGGCCTGGGTTGAGCAGCATATCGGCTTTGTCGATTCTGCCGTAGACCGTATCGTGCCGCCTGCAGAGGCGGGCAGCAACGATCCGCTGGAAGTGACGGTAGAAACCTTCAGCGAGTGGATCGTCGATCAGACCCAATTCAAAGGCCAACCGCCAGCCATCGCCGGCATGGAACTGACCGACAACCTGATGGCGTTTGTTGAGCGTAAGCTGTTTACCCTCAATACCGGCCATGCGATCACCGCCTACCTGGGCCAGCGCGCCAAGCTGTTGACCATTCGTGATGCGATCCTCGATCCGGTCATCCGCCAGGTGGTCAAAGGGGCGATGCAAGAGAGCGGTGCGGTGCTGATCAAGCGCTACGGTTTTGACGCCGACAAGCATGCCGCCTATATCAACAAAATCCTGTCCCGCTTCGAAAACCCGTATCTGCACGATGACGTAGAGCGTGTAGGCCGTCAGCCGCTGCGCAAACTGAGCGCGGGCGATCGCCTGATCAAGCCGTTATTGGGCACGTTGGAATACGGCTTGCCGCACGCCAATCTGATCAAGGGAATTGCCGCCGCCATGAGCTACCGCAGCGAGCAGGACCCACAGGCACAAGAACTGGTAGACTTGCTGACAAAACTGGGTCCAAAAGCCGCGCTGGCGCAAATTTCCGGTTTACCGGCCGACAGCAAGGTTGTGGAAGAGGCGGTTGCTGTGTATAACGCCTTGCAGTAAACGCAGTGATATCAAACCAGTGTAAGCAAACTCATTCCCTTTCCCCACGGATAAGGGGGAGGGTGAGGGGGCAAGGCGTCTTTGCCCCCCATTCGGGCTCACTCCCTGCGGTTAACGGGGAGCGCCCGAGTGACCACACCACCCACGCGATTCGAAAAGCGAAGATGATCGAGACACAGGCATTCGAAAACAAGGTTCTGGAAAAGCTGAACGCTGGCAAGACGGTGCGCAGTTTTCTGATTGCAGCGGTCGAGCTGTTGGCAGAAGCGCTTAACGTCCTGGTGGTGCAGGTTTTCCGTAAAGATGACTATGCGGTGAAATATGCCGTCGAACCTCTGTTGTCCGGTGCCGGGCCGCTTGGTGAACTTTCGGTTCGTCTGAAGCTGATGTACGGGCTGGGGGTGATTTCCCGCCACGAATACGAAGATGCCGAACTGCTGATGGCGATGCGTGAAGAGCTGAACCACGACGGTTCGGAATATCGCTTTATTGATGATGAGATACTCGGCCCCTTCGGTGAGCTCCACTGCGTCAGCGCTTTGCCGCCGGTTCCCACTTTTCTACAGCCCGGCGAGGCGGATGAATCGTTGATCGCCATGCAACACCAGCGTTACCAGCAGATGGTACGCTCCACCATGGTGCTGTCGATTACCGAGCTGCTGGCGGAAATCGGCGCCAAACAGCCCTCTCGGCTCTCCCCGCTCGGTGCTCAAAAGCCTTAAGCCATCAGCGTCCGCCACTCGTCAAACAGCAGCCATAACGCGGTTGCTGCCATTAAGCCCGCCATCACGCCGTTAAATAACCGCAGTTTCCAGGTCACACGCAGAGCGTGGCGTAGCCGATCGCCCATCAACGCCCAAATCAAGATGCAGGGGATATTCACCGCGGTGAAGCCTGCAATGGTTAAAAGCGTTTGATGTAGCGACGCTCCCTCATGAGGCGTGAACAGGATTGCCACGTTGATAGCCATCAGCCAGGCTTTCGGGTTGACCGCCTGGAACAAGGCTCCGCCAATAAAGTGCATTGGTCGCGCCTGCTGTTTTGCATCCGGTGAGGCCGCCTTATACAGTTTCCACGATAGCCACAGCAGGTACGCACAGCCCATTACCGCCAGCGGAAAGCGGATGGTATCGGCCCAGTTAAGGATCAGCGCCAGCAATAGCGTGGTGAGGGCTAACTGTGTTGCACAGCCCAGGCTGATACCAAACACCATCGGCAGGGTACGCCGCAGGCCGAAATTGACGCCGGACGAGGCGAGCAGCAGGTTATTGGGGCCAGGAGTAATCGACATCACGGTCACGTAACTGATAAAAGCAGAGTCCAGCATAAGGTTTTTCCATACATGATTGGGGGTGATCATCAGCATAAGGGCTATGGGGTGATGGTGACAGAACCAGAAATAAGCTATTGTCATGGTTACAGTTACGCTGATTTCTAACTGTACCCATTGCCTGGAGAGAAATTGTGACCCTGCTCGACGAGATCCCGGAAACCCGCTACCTGCAACTGGCGGAGACGTTGTCGGCCGCTATCCACCGTGGCACTTTACCGCCCGGTAGCCGCCTGCCTTCGGTGCGCCGCTGCGCACAGAGCCACAGCGTCAGCATCAATACCGTGGTGGCAGCCTATCGCCAGTTGGAAGACCGGGGGCTGATCGAGGCACGGCCACAGTCTGGCTTTTACGTGCGGGCGACCTTGCCTGCGTTGAAAACGGCGTCGGCACCCAGCAACCGGGTAGAGCAACCGGCGGATGATGTGCTGGCCCTGATCGATACGGTTTTCGCCGCCCAGCAGAACCCGGCCTTCACCAATTTGTCGCTCGCCTGCCCGCAAACCGTGGATTTTTATCCCGGTGGCAAGCTGGGGCGGATGTTGTCATCGCAGTTACGCCGCCAGCCTAATCTGATTGGCCAATACGCTTTGCCGCCGGGCAGCCTGCGGTTGCGCCAACAGATCGCCCGGCGCTCGATGACGTTGGGCATGTTGCTGGAGCCGAGTGACATCACGCTGACGCACGGTTGCATGGAAGCCTTGCAGCTGGCGCTCAGGGTGACCACCAAGCCGGGCGACTGCGTGGGGTTGGAGTCGCCTACCTATTTTTACCTGTTGCCGCTGCTCGCCAGCCTGGGATTGAAAGCGCTGGAAATCCCCACCGACCCGCAGCATGGCCTGTCGCTGGATGCGTTGGAGTTGCTGTTGCAGGAGAAACGGCTGAATGCGGTCATCGCCATGCCGACGATACAGAATCCGCTGGGTTGCACCATGCCGCTGGCGTCGAAAAAACGGCTGGCACGCTTGATGAACGATCATCAAGTGCCGCTGATCGAAGATGGGTTGTATGCCGAGCTGCAATTTGGCAGCGCGCTCAGCCCGGCGGTGAAGGCGTTCGATAGCGACGGCTGGGTGCTGTTTTGCTCTAGCTTCACTAAAACGCTGGCACCGGATTTCCGCATTGGCTGGGTGGTCGGCGGGCGGTTCAGTGATGCGCTGCGCAAGCTGAAGGCGGTGTCTTCGATGTCGGAGTCGCACTTGTTGTCAGAGACGCTGGCCATGTTCCTGGAGGCGGGGGGATACGATCATCATCTGCGCAATTTGCGCAAACGCTATGCGGCGCAGGTGGAAGAGGCCAGGGCGCTGATTGCCCGCCATTTCCCGTGCGGGACAAGAGCTACCCAGCCTGCCGGTGGGTTTGTGTTCTGGGTGGAGTTCCCACCAGGGGTGGACACGGTGGCGCTGTTCCATCAGTTGCTGGATGAGCAGATCTGCCTGACGCCCGGTACGCTATATTCTCCAAGCGGGCGTTATCATAATGGGCTGCGCCTCTCTTGCTGCTATCCATTTAACGCCCGTTATACCCAGGCGCTGGCGCGGGTGGGGGCAAAAGCCTGTGAGATGAGCGGCCTGCCTGCGGGAATTGCGCAAGGTGAGGAGTAACCTGCCGTGCATTTTGCTACACTAGCGAAATATTTTTTACGCCATAGAACAAAACAGGCCAGAGACGATGAAAGAGAAAGAAAAAGCCGAGATTAAGCGCCTGAGCGATTTGCTGGACGCACTGAACCACAAAGACACCGTGGTGATCCAGCAGGGTAACACCGACCTGATTGCGCAACATCTCAAAGAAAAAGAGAAGTTGAAGACCGAGATTGAGCGCCTGAAAAACGTGCGCGTGGAAAAACTGAGTGCGGAAGCGCAGAAGTTGAGCCAACTGCCGTTCAGCCGTGAGATCACCAAGAAAGAGCAGGCGGATATGGGCACGCTGAAGAAAAGCGCCCGTGGCCTGATCGTGGTGCACCCAATGACCGCACTTGGCCGCGAGATGGGCCTGAAAGTGGTTACCGGCTACGCCAAAAAAGCGTTCTGATAACCAGCCCCGGAGAACATCGTCTTAGCCTGACGATGTTCTCCGGGTTGCTTTATCCGGCTTTAGTCGTAAAGAACGCGCAGGTCTGGTAAGGCACCGTGAGCGTTTCCTTCCCCCGCAGCTCCTCTTCCTCTGCCACCAGTTGGCGGATTTGTTCGATCACCTGTTCCTGCTGTTGTTGCGGCAACGCGGCGATAAAGCTGGTGGATCGCACACGGTTATAAATCACATCCTCCGGCGCTCCGCTATGCCCCAGCATAAACACCTGTTCCTGCAGCTGGACAAAACCCGGGTAAGGAAACAGCCTGCGCCATTCACCGGTATAAAAACGCGGCGCATCTCCTTCGTGGCGATCGACTATCTGATTGAGTTTGCGTACCCAGCCAACCCGCGCATCGCGCATATTCCACACCAGGCCAAGTTTGCCGCCGGGTTTCAGCACGCGCTGAATTTCCGCCAGCGCCTGACGTGTGGCAAACCAGTGAAAGGACTGCGCGCACACCACGGCATCCACAGACTCATCCGGCAGCGGGAGTGATTCGGCGGTACCTGCCAGCGTTTTCACCTGAGGGAATGCCGCCGCCAGCTTTTCCAGCATCTGCGCCACCGGTTCAACGGCGATGACGTTGGCACCGGTCTCCAGTAGACGCGGAGTGAACTTGCCGGTGCCTGCACCCAGATCTATGACGGTCTTACCGGGCTGTAGCTCGAGTACCTCACGCAGCCAAACGGCGATTTCCGCCGGATAATCCGGGCGGCCTAAAACGTAGCGATCCGCATTGGCCTGATAGCCAGCCGCAGCCGCGTGATGAATGGAATGAGGTGATGTAGCCATAACGCAGCTCCCTAATCCAGATCGATAGATGTCTTCTGCCTGGTGCCGATTAACGGCCAAGCAGACGGCGGTTGAGGTCTTCGATTTTGCCGCTGGTGATGCGCGTCAGCATGGTTTTGCTCCAGCTGGCCGACAGCCCCGCAACCGACAGTAGACGACGGTATTGCTCTTCATCGAACGGCATGTGCCAGGCAATGCTGATGGCTTCTGCGACGGAAACATCACTATTGCGGGTTACCAGCTCAAGCGGCTGATCACCACTGACCATCCCAGTTGATACCACGCGATACAGCCAGCCGCAGCGGCCGGTTTGCTGCATCAGCACCGAAATATCGTTAATAGCGAAATGGTAATTGAGTTTGAAACACGGAGAGCGCGGTTGGGTCACCTGGATCAGCGCTTCGCCCCAGCGGAAAATATCCCCCATAAACACGTTATGCTCGGTCAGGCCGAGGGTCGAAATATTCTCACCAAAGGCTGGCGCGCAGAACTGTTCTGCCTGAGCGGGGAACTGTTCACGCCAGTGGTCGTAATGCTCGCGCGGGTAGTGGCAAAGGGCGCGGTCAGGCCCGCCGTGGTAGCTTTTTTCTGCCTGCTCATCGCCTGCCAGACCCAAGGGGGTAAGCTTCAGCGTACCCTCCACCAGGCGTTTGGCGATAGCGCTGGGGCGGCCACCTTCATAGGGTTGAATCGAACCGAGATAGACGTCTGGGTGGTGCATTCAAGCCTCCATTCACGCTCGTTAATGCCGTCTAGCATAGCCTGAGTCGAGGGGGAGGAACAGAATAACCCGCCCGGAGATCACCGGGCGGGCGGAGGGGTTAGAAGGTTGTCCAGTTGTCTTCGGCGCTGCTGTTCGGTTTAGCCATCGATGGCGATTTGAGCTGGGTGGCTTTCGGCTCCACTGGCGCAGCCTTATCTGCCAGGCGGAATACCGAGACGCTTTGCAGTAGCATTTCGGCCTGTTCTTCCAGCGAATCGGCGGCAGCGGCAGACTCTTCCACCAGCGCGGCGTTTTGCTGAGTGGTGTGATCCATTTCCACGATGGCCTGGCCAATCTGCGCGATGCCCCTGGTCTGTTCATCGGAGGCGGCGGCTATTTCAGCCATGATATCGCGCACGTGGGTGACCGAGCGGACGATTTGTTCCATTGTGTTGCCGGTGTCTTCCACCAGTGCGGTACCGCTCTGTACCCGGTTGACCGACTCGGTGATCAACCCTTCGATTTCTTTCGCCGCCTGGGCGCTGCGCTGGGCCAGATTGCGGACTTCGCTGGCAACAACCGAGAAACCGCGCCCTTGCTCGCCTGCCCGGGCGGCCTCTACGGCGGCGTTCAGGGCCAGGATGTTGGTCTGGAAGGCAATGCCGTTAATCAGGGTAGTAATTTCGGCGATCCGCTGCGAACTGTTGGAAATATCCCGCATTGTGCTGACGACGTTGTTAACCAGTTTGCCGCCCTGCTGTGCCGTTTGCGAGGCATCGGTTGCCAGCTGGTTGGCGTGATGGGCATTGTCGGCATTCTGCTTCACCGTAGCGGTGAGCTGTTCCATGCTGGCGGCGGTTTCTTCCACCGCGGCGGCCTGCTGTTCGGTACGTGAAGAGAGATCGGTATTGCCCGCAGCGATTTCCCCGGCGGCGGTTGAGACCTGGCTGACCCCCATCTGGATTTTCTCAATCATATCGCGCAGGTTCTGGCTCATGGCGGCGACGGCATTGAGCAACTGGCCCAGTTCATCACGGCGAGTGCTGGTTTGTGCCTGACGTAGATCTCCCTTGGCAATGCGTTCTGCCAGTTCCAGGGTGCTGTTGAGTGGGCGAGTGATCTGCAATGTGATACGCCATGACACCAGCAGGCCGGCAAGAATGGCGATTGCCGTGGTGATCCCCATCTGCCACTGTGCGGTATTGATATTATTGTGCGTCTGCGTCAGCTCATCCTTCATGAAATTGTTAACCAGCGTACCGATCTCGTCAGCGTAGCCGCCGAGCTGTTTACTGATCTTGATCTCATTCTCAACGGCGGGCAGGTAGGCCGCGATGTGGCCTTTATACTCGTCAAGCACGGTCAACAGAGGTTGGAGCAACGGGCGCTGTGACTCGTTCAGGCGTTGGCTGAGCGTGTTGGCGGCGCTACGGGCGTCGTCGATAGCGCTGAGTAATGGGATTTCGGAGTCGCGATTGGGTTGCAGCACCAGGCCACGGGCATAGTAGCGGATCTGGGTCAGCTTCTGGTTCAACTGGATAAACGCCAGTTGCAGATCGGTAGCACCCAGTTGGCGTTCAACCTGGCTCAGGCTGTCCTGAACTTCGGACATGTTCCAGCTGGCTCGTACCGCGTCTTTATCCACCACGGCTTTGGCAAACATTTTCTGTTGTTGCTCATAGTTACCCAGCAACACCACCAAAAGCTCCAGATCCTTGCGGCTTTGCGCATCCCAATTCAGGTTTTGCGCGTGGCTGGCCAACTGCAACGCGTTCTCGATATGTTTGCGGTTACGTTCAAGGTAGTCGGTATTGTAATTTTGGCTAAACATGGCTCGGGTGTATTTAGCCTGACTGATTTCGCCCGTTAACTGATAGCTGAAATCGATGCGGTCGCTGCGTGATTCGATAAGATTGAGGTAGGTTATCCCGGTGCCAGCGATAACGATCGCCAGTATCAACATCAGAGAGAATCCGAGTCCGAGCTTTTTACCTACGGTGAGATGAACGATTTTTCCTGCCAAAGCTTTCAATGCCGCCATGATTTATCCCTCTTTAGGCGTTGGTCAATTGAACAAAGCATCGGCAAGGGGCGGTTAAACTTTAGCGGACAACGGGCAAAAAAATGCCCGCATCAGCGGGCATCATCGGAGATAAGCCAAATTATTTCTTGGCTTCGGCGAAGCGTTTTGCCGCTTCGTCCCAGTTCACCACGTTCCAGAATGCCTTGATGTAGTCAGGGCGACGGTTCTGGAATTTCAGGTAGTAAGCGTGTTCCCACACGTCCAGGCCAACGATTGGCAAGCCTGAAGCGCCGGAGACGGCTTCGCCCATCAGCGGGCTGTCCTGGTTAGCGGTAGATACCACGGCCAGTTTGTCGCCTTTCAGCACCAGCCAAGCCCAGCCAGAACCGAAACGGGTGGCGGCGGCTTTCTCGAACTCTTCCTGGAATTTCTCTACGCTGCCGAAATCGCGCTCGATAGCGGCTTTCAGATCGCCACCCAGCGTGGTGCCGGTTTTCAGACCTTTCCAGAACAGGCTGTGGTTAGCGTGGCCGCCTGCGTTGTTGCGCATAAAGGTGCGCTTGTCTGCAGGGACTTTATCCAGATCCTGGATCAGCTCTTCTACGCTCAGCGAAGCCAGCTCAGGGTAAGCTTCCAGCACGGTGTTGGCGTTGTTGACATAGGTCTGGTGGTGTTTGGTGTGATGGATTTCCATCGTCTGCTTGTCGAAATGCGGTTCTAGTGCGTCGTAAGCGTAAGGTAGGGATGGCAGTGAATAACTCATGATCATCATCTCCAGTAGTGTAGGGCGGCGCAAAATGTGAGCACCGCGTAAGCAGTATGATGCATTATAATTAATTAAATGATATTGAAAATGATTATCAATGCCCTACATACTGTGTGGTTTAGGGATTAATCGGTAATACGCTGTGGGTGAGTAAACACCGTTGCTCGGCCTGGCTTGCTAAAGCCAACCAATGTCAGGTTGCTGCGCTCGGCGATTTCCACCGCCAGCGAGGTGGCGGCAGACACCACGAACAGGATCTCGGCGCCGCACATGGCGGATTTTTGCACCATCTCATAGCTGGCCCGGCTGGAAACCAGGATCGCCCCTTGCTGCCAGCCCTGTTTGGCGCGTATGCCGATCATTTTGTCCAGTGCCACATGGCGGCCAACGTCTTCGCAGCCGCCCAGTAGTTCACCCTGCGGTGAGATCCAACCTGCGGCGTGGGTACACCCCGTCAACTGGCCGACGTTCTGCACCTGGCGCAACTGGCTGAGGGCGCGATCGAGATTGGCCAGCGAGAAGGTCTGGGTAAAGGGCAATGGTGTGACCGGCCGGAAGATATCCGCCAACTGTTCAATGCCACAAACGCCGCACCCTGTGCGGCCAGCCATCGCCCGGCGGCGCTCCTTCAGCCCGGCAAAGCGGCGGCTGGAAAGCTCGATTTGTACTTCCATGCCGTTGCAGGTGGGATTAACCTCTATACTGAAGATATCCCGTGGTGAGTCGATAATCCCTTCCGAGAGGGAAAAACCGAGGGCGAACGCCTCCAGATCCTTTGGCGTACACATCATCACCACGTGAGAAATACCGTTATACACCAGCGCGACCGGCACCTCTTCGGCGAGCCAATCTTGCTCTGTGGTGGTCAGTTGCCCGCGCTGGTACACCGGAGCCTGGATCAGGCCCGTGAGCGCGTTCACATTTGTGGGCTGCTCTTGGTTAATTTTGTTCACTTTCCTGGCACCTGTTTGTAACAACCCTACGCCTGCTATGGTATTATTGCGGCGCCGTTGCGGCCCATTTGGCCAATACCCACATAAGAATAGTGATTTTAGCGCTTCCCGCTTTAAGGGGGAAAGCGTCATTTGAAACAATGTGACAACACGAGAGAGAAAGGAGACCCCCCATGCAGGTCAGCAGAAGGCAGTTCTTTAAGATCTGCGCTGGCGGTATGGCAGGAACCACGGTGGCCGCACTGGGCTTTAGCCCGGCGGTGGCATTGGCGGAAACCCGGCAGTACAAGTTGCTGCGCGCCCGTGAAACCCGTAATACCTGCACGTATTGTTCCGTCGGCTGTGGGCTGTTGATGTACAGCCTTGGTGATGGCGCCAAAAACGCCAAAGAGAGCATCTTCCATATCGAAGGGGATCCAGACCATCCGGTAAACCGTGGTGCACTGTGCCCGAAAGGGGCAGGTCTGGTGGATTTCATCCACAGCGAAAGCCGTCTCCAATACCCAGAATATCGCGCTCCAGGCTCGGACAAGTGGCAACGCATCAGCTGGGACGACGCTTTCACCCGCATCGCCAAACTGATGAAAGAAGACCGCGATGCCAACTTCGAAGCCACCAACGCCGCTGGCGTAACGGTGAACCGTTGGCTCTCCACCGGGATGCTGTGTGCTTCGGCCTCCAGCAACGAAACCGGTATGCTGACCCAAAAATTTAGTCGCGCTCTCGGCATGCTTGCCGTAGATAACCAGGCGCGTGTCTGACACGGACCAACGGTAGCAAGTCTTGCTCCAACATTTGGTCGCGGTGCGATGACCAACCACTGGGTTGATATCAAGAACGCCGACTTAATTATCGTCATGGGTGGGAATGCGGCAGAAGCGCATCCAGTGGGATTCCGCTGGGCGATGGAAGCCAAAATTCATAATAAAGCCAAGCTGATCGTCATCGATCCGCGCTTTACCCGTACTGCATCCGTGGCGGATTTCTACACGCCTATCCGTTCAGGTACCGACATTGCTTTCCTGTCGGGCGTCTTGCTGTACCTGATCACCAATAACAAGATTAACCGCGAATACGTGGACGCCTACACCAACGCCAGCCTGCTGGTGCGGGAAGACTTCACCTTCGACGACGGCCTGTTCAGCGGCTACGACGCGGATAATCGCAAATACGATAAAACCACCTGGAATTACCAGCTCGACGAGAACGGCTTCGCCAAGCGTGATACTACGCTACAGGACCCGAACTGCGTGTGGAACCTGCTGAAAAAGCACATCAGCCGTTATACGCCAGAGGTGGTCACCAACATCTGCGGCACGCCAACCGAGGATTTCCTCAAGGTGTGCGAATATATCGCCGAAACCAGCGCCAACGACAAGACGGCCTCGTTCCTCTACGCCCTGGGCTGGACACAGCACTCGGTCGGTGCGCAGAACATCCGCACCATGGCGATGATCCAGTTGCTGCTTGGCAATATGGGCATGGCAGGTGGTGGTGTGAACGCCCTGCGTGGCCACTCCAATATCCAGGGGCTGACCGATTTGGGTCTGCTGTCACAAAGCCTGCCGGGCTATATGACGCTGCCTTCCGAGAAGCAGGCGGATCTGGAGACCTACCTGAAAGCGAACACGCCGAAGGCGCTGCTGCCGGGCCAGGTCAACTACTGGAGCAACTACCCGAAATTCTTCGTCAGCATGATGAAGAGCTTCTACGGCGACAAAGCGCAGAAAGATAACAGCTGGGGCTTTGACTGGTTGCCGAAGTGGGACAAAGGCTACGACGTGCTGCAGTATTTCGAGATGATGTCGCAGGGGAAAGTGAATGGCTATATCTGCCAGGGCTTTAACCCGGTTGCCTCATTCCCGAACAAGAACAAAGTGGTGGCCTCGCTGGCCAAGCTGAAGTTCCTGGTGACCATCGATCCGCTGAACACCGAAACCGCCAACTTCTGGCAGAACCACGATGAGTTCAACGACGTTGACCCATCGAAAATCCAGACCGAGGTATTCCGCCTGCCGTCCACCTGCTTTGCCGAAGAGAACGGTTCAATCGTTAACTCTGGCCGCTGGCTGCAATGGCACTGGAAAGGGGCCGATGCCCCAGGGGAAGCGCTGAACGACGGTGAAATTCTGGCGGGGCTGCTGATGCGCCTGCGCGAAATGTATACCCGTGACGGCGGTGCGGTCCCTGAGCAATTGCTGAATATGTCCTGGGATTATCTGACCCCGGAAAATCCGAAGCCAGAAGAAGTGGCGATGGAGAGCAACGGCCGGGCACTGGCGGATGTCCTCGATCCGGACGGCAAAGTGTTGGCGAAGAAAGGCGAACTGCTGAGCACCTTCGCGCACCTGCGTGATGACGGCACCACGGCAAGTGGCTGCTGGATCTTCGCTGGCAGTTGGACGCCAGCGGGCAACCAGATGGCGCGCCGTGATAACGCCGATCCTTCTGGCCTTGGCAACACGCTGGGCTGGGCTTGGGCATGGCCGCTGAACCGCCGCATCCTGTATAACCGTGCGTCTGCGGATCCAGCGGGTAAACCGTGGGATGCCAAACGCCAGTTGCTGGAGTGGGATGGTGCCAAGTGGGGCGGGGTTGATATCCCGGACTACAGCGCCGCCGCACCGGGCAGCGACGTCGGGCCGTTTATCATGCAGCCGGAAGGCATGGGCCGCCTGTTTGCCCTCGACAAACTGGCGGAAGGGCCGTTCCCTGAACACTACGAGCCGTTTGAAACGCCGCTCGGCACCAACCCGTTGCACCCGAACGTGGTGTCCAACCCGGCGGCGCGCGTGTTCAAAGACGATCTGGCCGCGATGGGCAAATCCGACAAGTTCCCGTATGTCGGTACTACCTATCGCCTGACCGAGCATTTCCACTACTGGACCAAACACGCGTTGATCAACGCCATCGCTCAGCCAGAACAGTTCATCGAAATTGGCGAGAAGCTGGCAGAGAAGAAAGGCATCAAGCAGGGCGATACGGTCAAAGTCAGCTCCAACCGTGGCTATATCAAGGCCAAGGCGGTGGTGACCAAACGTATTCGTACTCTGCAGGTAAATGGCCAGGACGTGGACACCATCGGCATCCCGATCCACTGGGGTTACGAAGGGGTGGCGAAGAAGGGCTTTATCGCCAACACGCTGACGCCGTTTGTCGGCGACGCCAATACGCAAACGCCAGAGTTCAAGGCGTTCCTGGTTAACGTGGAAAAGGTGTAACGGAGACGAATTATGGCAATGCAATCTCAAGACATCATTCGTAAATCCGCCACCAATGGCTTCACCCCGGCACCGCGCGCGCGCGATCACCAGGAAGAAGTGGCCAAGCTGATCGATGTCACTACCTGTATCGGCTGCAAAGCCTGCCAGGTGGCCTGTTCTGAATGGAACGATATCCGCGATGAAGTGGGGCACAACGTCGGGGTTTACGATAACCCCGCCGATCTGACCGCCAAATCGTGGACGGTGATGCGCTTCTCGGAAGTTGAGGAGCACGGCAAGCTGGAGTGGCTGATCCGCAAGGATGGCTGCATGCACTGCGCCGATCCGGGCTGCCTGAAGGCGTGCCCATCGGAAGGGGCCATCATCCAGTACGCCAACGGCATCGTCGATTTCCAGTCCGAACACTGCATCGGCTGCGGCTATTGCATCGCCGGTTGCCCGTTCGACGTGCCACGCATGAATGCGGAAGATAACCGGGTGTACAAATGTACCCTGTGCGTCGACCGCGTTGGCGTTGGCCAGGAACCGGCCTGTGTGAAAACCTGTCCGACCGGGGCGATCCACTTCGGCACCAAAGAAGCGATGAAAAATGTCGCGGCGGAACGTGTCGATGAACTGAAAACCCGTGGCTACCAGAATGCCGGTCTGTACGATCCGGCTGGCGTGGGCGGCACCCACGTGATGTACGTACTGCATCACGCCGATAAACCGCAGCTGTATCACGGTTTACCGGATAACCCGACCATCAGCCCGGCGGTGACCTTCTGGAAAGGGGTCTGGAAGCCGTTGGCCGCCATCGGGTTTGCTGCCACCTTCGCGGCCAGTATCTTCCATTACGTTGGCGTGGGGCCAAACCGCGTTGAAGAAGAGGAAGAGCAGGATCCGAAGGACGAGCATCATGATGAGGAGACGCGCAAATGAGGAAGGAAAAGCCAATTCAGCGCTATAGCGCGCCGGAGCGGATTAACCACTGGATTGTGGCGTTCTGCTTTATTTTTGCCGCCGTCAGCGGGCTGGGGTTCCTGTTCCCGTCCTTTAACTGGCTGATGAATATCTTTGGTACGCCACAGTTGGCACGCATCCTTCACCCCTTCACCGGGGTGTTGATGTTCGTCGCGTTCCTGCTGATGTTCCTGCGCTACTGGAAGCACAACCTGATCAACCGGGAAGATATCGTCTGGGCGAAAAACATCCACAAAATCGCCATGAATGAGGAAGTGGGTGACACTGGGCGTTATAATTTCGGTCAGAAGTGCGTATTCTGGGCGGCGATCATCAGTCTGGTGCTGTTGCTGGCCAGTGGTATCGTTATCTGGCGGCCATACTTTGCCCCATCCTTCTCCATTCCGCTGATCCGCATCGCGTTGGTGGTGCATTCGTTGGCAGCGGTGGGGTTGATCATCGTGATTATGGTGCACATTTACGCCGCGTTGTGGGTAAAAGGCACCATTACCGCGATGGTGGAAGGTTGGGTGCCGGCTGCCTGGGCCAAGAAGCATCATCCGCGCTGGTACCGTGAGGTCCGCGAGAAACAACAGGAAGACAAACCCAGATGAGTATCCGCATCGTTCCTAAAGAGCAGTTAGGGGCACAGCGTGAAAAGTCTTCAACGGCGGAAACTATTCCGCCGTTACTTTTCGCCAACTTGAAGAGCCTTTATACCCGCCGAGCCGAACGTCTGCAGCAACTGGCCGTAGACCATCCGCTGGGTGACTATCTCAATTTTGCTGCCAGCATTGCGCAAGCGCAGAACAACGCCTGCCACGATAATCCGCTGGAGCTGGATCTCGGTGAAACTCTGACTCAGAGCGCCGCTAGCGGTAAGCCGCCTTTGGACATCAGCGTCTATCCACGCAGCGAACACTGGCACAAGCTGCTGGCATCGCTGATCGCAGAACTGCGCCCGCAGGCACCGGAACACGTGCTGGCGGTGTTGGATAACCTGGAGAAATCCTCGTCCCATGAGCTGGAGCTGCTGGCCAGCGCCCTGCTGAAAGGCGAGTTTGCCAAAGTAGGCAGCGACAAAGCCCCGTTCCTTTGGGCGGCGCTGTCGTTGTACTGGGCGCAGATGGCCAGCCAGATCCCTGGCAAGGCACGGGCCGAGTACGGCGAGCATCGCCAATTCTGCCCGGTTTGCGGCAGTATCCCGGTTTCCAGCGTGGTGCATCTTGGTACCGTGAACGGCCTGCGCTATCTGCACTGCAACCTGTGCGAGAGCGAATGGCACGTGGTGCGGGTGAAATGCAGCAACTGCGAGCAAACCGGCGATCTCAACTACTGGTCACTGGAAAGTGAGCAGGCGGCCGTGAAAGCGGAAAGCTGTGGCGATTGCGGCACCTACCTGAAGATCCTCTATCAGGAGAAGGACCCGAAGGTCGAGGCGGTGGCTGACGATCTGGCTTCGCTTATCCTCGATGCCAAGATGGAAGAGGAAGGCTTTGCGCGCAGCAGTATCAACCCGTTCCTGTTCCCTGGCGAGTAATTACAGTTGGGCTTATTCGTTCGCCCCTTGCCACTGTAATTGCTCAACTCAAGTCCATCACTTTTGCAGCTCCCTCTCCCTGTGGGAGGGGGCCGCAACGACTTTCGGATTAGACATCTGGCAAACCGGGAAGCGAGTTGCTACCGTTACGTCAAGACGCGTAACGCGAAAGGAAGACATGATGTTGAAGACCCTTGCCAAAGGCGCGGCGCTGGCCGTGCTGCTTACCGGGCTGGTAGCCTGCGATAACCAGGACAGCAAAAAGCCGGAAGTCCCGGCCCCCGCGCCAAAACCGGTTGTGACACAACCCGTAACGCCAGCCCCAGCGCCACCGGTGGAAGAACCCAAGCCCGCCCCCAGCCTGAACGTCTCGCTGCAAAAAGGCCAAATCACCTTTGAACTGCCGCCGGGTTTCAGCGATCAGACCAAGCTGAGCGGCATCATCAACGACGACAAGTCGACCATTCAGCTGTTCCTCGACAGCAAATCGCGCCAGCGCACCGTCGCTTCGGAAGTGATTCCGCCACCAGACATGAAGATCAATACCAGCGATGCGATGCTCAAAGAGCTGACGCAAAGCATCATTACCGAACTGTCTGACCGCTATCAGAACATCAAGAAAACCAAAGAAGAGAATTTCACCGTCGGTAAGCAGAAGTTCCATCGCCTGGATACTGAACAGACGGTCAACGGCCAAAAACTGGTTTCCACCATCGTGTTGACGGTGTTCAATAAACGGGTCGTGACGTTGCAGCTGTTAACGCCAGCTAAAACACCGGATCTACATCATGCCCTGGTACAGCGAATTATTGATACCATGCAGGTTAAATAACCTGACTGGTTTAGCTCGGCACGCCAATAAGCCAGTTTGCCGATAACCGGACACTGAAAAATCGAGTGACCATGAGCACTGAATCCCAGCACCTATACAGCCAGTTACCTGCCATCGACCGCCTGCTGCGCGACCCTGCGATTGAAACCGCCGTCGCCAAACATGGCCAGACGCTCATCAGTGAACTGCTGCGCCAGATGCAGGCGCAGGCGCGTGAAGCCATCAAGACGCAGCAACAGTTGCCCGCCTGGTGTCAGGACTGGCCGCAGGCGCTACATGCCCGCTTGGAGCAGCAACAGCGCCCGGCGTTGCAACCCGTGTTTAACCTCAGCGGCACCGTTTTGCACACTAATCTGGGGCGAGCGCTATTGGCGCAACCGGCAGTTGATGCGGTGGTCAGTGCCATGAGCAGTGCCGTGACGTTGGAATATGATTTGGATGGCGCAGGCCGTGGGCATCGCGATCGGGCCATCGCGGACTTGCTCTGCCAGCTCACCGGGGCGGAAGATGCCTGTATCGTCAACAATAACGCGGCGGCGGTGCTATTGATGCTGGCGGCGGTAGCGCCGGGCCAGCAGGTGGTGGTATCACGTGGCGAGCTGGTGGAGATTGGCGGCGCGTTCCGCATCCCGGACGTCATGCGCCAGGCGGGCTGCCAACTGGTGGAGGTCGGTACCACCAACCGTACACATCTGAAAGATTATCGTGCCGCCTGCAACGAGCAAACCGGCCTGTTGATGAAGGTACACACCAGTAATTACAGTATTCAAGGGTTTACCGCTGCGGTCGATGAAAGCGAACTGGCGGTGTTGGGCCACGAACACGGCATTCCTGTGGCGACCGATTTGGGCAGTGGCTCGCTGATCGACATGGCGCAATACGGCTTGCCCGCCGAACCGATGCCGCAACGCCTAATTGCCGCAGGTGTCGATCTGGTGACCTTCTCCGGTGATAAACTGCTGGGCGGGCCACAGGCCGGGATTATCGTCGGTAAAAAAGATCTCATCGCCCGTTTGCAACAGCACCCACTCAAGCGCGCCCTGCGCGTCGGCAAAATCACGCTGGCGGCGCTGGAAGCCACGCTGCGGTTGTATCAACAGCCTGAGCTACTGGCAGAACACTTGCCTACCTTGCGTTTACTAACCCGTCCACAGCAACAGATGCAGGAAACAGCCGAACGTTTGCAAGGCCAGTTGGCTCCGCTGTTTTCTGGCCGCTTCGAGCTGCGCAGCGAGCCATGCTGGTCACAGATTGGCAGCGGCTCGTTGCCGGTAGATCGTCTGCCGAGCTACGCGTTGACCTTTGCCCCACTTGATGGACGAGGCGCAACGCTAGAAGGTTTGGCTCAGCAGTGGCGCGGTTTGCCGCAGCCGGTCATTGGCCGTATCAACGACGGCAAGCTGTGGCTCGATCTGCGTTGCCTGGAACAGGAGGGCGCACTGGTTGAGGCGCTGAGCGCATGATTATTGCCACCGCTGGCCATGTCGACCACGGCAAAACCACCCTGCTACAGGCGATCACCGGCATCAATGCCGATCGCCTGCCGGAGGAACAACGCCGTGGCATGACCATCGATCTTGGTTATGCCTATTGGCCGCAGCCAGATGGCCGCGTGCTGGGGTTTATCGACGTTCCCGGCCATGAAAAATTCCTCGCTAATATGCTGGCGGGCATTGGCGGCATCGACCATGCGCTGCTGGTGGTGGCCTGCGACGATGGCGTAATGGCACAAACCCGCGAGCACCTGGCGATCCTGCGCCTGAGCGGTAGAGCGCAGTTGACGGTGGCGTTAACCAAAGCCGACCGTGTGGAGTCTGCACGAATCGCCGAAGTGCAAACCCAGGTGTTGGCTGAATTGGCGCAGCAGGGCTGGCATGATGTGCCAGTATTTGTTACTGCGGCGGCCATGGGGGAAGGTATTGATGAGCTGCGCCAGCATCTGTTGATGTTGCAACCCGGTGAGCACTTACTATCACGCCGTTTTCGCTTGGCGGTGGATCGCGCCTTCAGCGTCAAGGGGGCCGGGCTGGTGGTGACAGGGACGGCGCTGGGCGGCAGCGTCGCGGTAGGCGATACGCTATGGCTGACCGGTGCGGATGTGCCGGTACGGGTGCGCGGCTTGCATGCGCAGAATCAGGCGGCAGAACAGGCGGTTGCCGGGCAACGTATTGCGCTGAATATCAGCGGTGACGTCAGCAAAGATCAGCTAACGCGCGGCGACTGGCTGTTGGCGCAACAACCGCCAGCGGCGGCAGAACGTATTCTGGTGGCGATAGAGGCCGACGCGCCGATCCAGCACTGGCAGTCGCTGCATATTCACCATGCTGCCAGCCATATCACCGGGCGCATTGCGTTGCTGGCCGACAACCTGGCGGAGCTGATCCTCGATCGCCCGCTGTGGCTGGTGGAAAACGACCGGCTGGTGCTGCGTGATATCAGCGCACGCCAAACGTTGGGGGCTGCCCGCGTGCTGGGGCTCTCCTCGCCGAAACGGGGCAAGCGTCAGCCGGAGTATCTGGCCTGGCTGGCCGCGCTGTCTCAGGCATCCAGCGATGGGCAGGTGCTGGATTTGCGTTTGCCGGGTGGCGCACTGGATTTGGCCGCGTTTGCCTGGGCGCGACAGCTGACGGATGAGGGCCTACAGGAACTGCTGGCGGGTTATGCCCTGATGATCTCTGGCGAGATGGCGTTGGCCCCGGCCAATGTGCAGGCGCATGAGCAGCGCCTGTTACAGGTGTTGGCCGAATACCATCAGCAACATGCCGATCAGCTAGGCCTGGGGCGCGCTCGTCTGCGCCGTATGGCGTTACCGGCGCTGCATGAGCCGCTGGTATTTATGATGTTCGATCGGCTGCTGGCGGCGGGTTTGCTGCGTAATACGCGCGGCTGGCTGCATCTGCCAGACCACGGTTTGGCATTCAGCAGCGAGCAACAGGCGCTGTGGAGTCACATTGAGCCGCTGTTTGGTGAAGAGCCCTGGTGGGTGCGCGATCTGGCCGCCTCGTTGGGCGAAGAGGAAAACAGCGTTCGCGCCGCGTTGCGCAAAGCGGCACAGCTTGGCTACGTCACCGCCGTGGTGGTCGATCGCTACTACCTCAGCCAGCGTATCGAACAGTTTGCCGCGATGATCCGCGAGTTGGACGCCACGCAAGGCAGCACCAATGCCGGTGATTTCCGCGATCGGCTGGGGGTTGGTCGCAAGCTGGCGATCCAGGTGCTGGAATTTTTCGATCGCAGCGGCTTTACCCGGCGTAAGGGGAACCAGCATCTGCTGCGGGATCGCGGGCTGTTTGGCGGTTGAAATTATGGGTGCATATTGTTGCACCCAGTTTAAAAGATTGTGACACCCCTCATGCGTTTGAGCATTGTTTCGCCATTTCTCCTCATAAACCCCTATCATTCCGGCTAGAGATAGTTCACCGCTTCTTAAGTTTGATCACTGGATCTGCGGCCATGGTGCCGTGAACCTGCTTACCGTCTGCGGGCGGTAAGGTTGCAGCCTCGTTAAAAGGAGATACAAATGGCGAATACCACTACGGCAAGTCACCTCACGCCTGAAAACACCGGGTTTCCTCTCAAACTGAAAAAACGTTACGACAACTTTATCGGTGGTGCCTGGGTGGCGCCGGTACAGGGCGAGTATTACACCAACCTGACGCCGATCACCGGCCAGACGCTGTGCGAAGTAGCCAGCTCCTCCTTCCAGGATATCGAGTTGGCGCTGGATGCGGCCCACGATGCCAAAGGGGCATGGGGGAAAATGTCGGTGCAGGCGCGCGCCAACCTGCTTAACCGGGTCGCCGATCGCATGGAGCAGAATATCGATCTGCTGGCGGCGGCAGAAACCTGGGATAACGGCAAACCGATCCGCGAAACCGTCAATGCCGACGTTCCGTTAGCTATCGACCATTTCCGCTACTTTGCTGCCTGCGTACGAGCGCAAGAGGGCGGCATTAGCGAGATCGACTCCGAAACCGTCGCCTATCACTTCCACGAACCGCTGGGCGTGGTGGCACAAATCATTCCGTGGAACTTCCCGCTGCTGATGGCCTGCTGGAAGATGGCTCCGGCGCTGGCGGCGGGTAACTGCATCGTGTTGAAACCGGCCAAGCTGACGCCACTATCGGTGCTGGTGCTGATGGAACTGATCCAGGACATCCTGCCGCCAGGGGTGATCAACGTGGTCAACGGCGCAGGCGGTGAAATCGGGGAATATCTGGCGACCTCCAAGCGTATCGCCAAAGTGGCCTTTACCGGTTCGACCGAGGTGGGGCGCCAAATCATGGGCTACGCCACCCAGAACATCATTCCGGTGACGCTGGAGCTGGGCGGCAAGTCACCCAACATCTTCTTTGCCGACGTGATGGACAAAGAGGATTCGTTCTTCGACAAGGCGCTGGAAGGCTTTGCGCTGTTTGCCTTTAACCAGGGGGAAGTCTGTACCTGCCCGAGCCGGGCGCTGGTGCAGGAATCGATCTACGAGCGCTTTATGGAGCGGGCGATCAAACGGGTGGAGAGCATCCGTAGCGGCAACCCGCTGGACGCCAGCACCCAAATGGGGGCGCAGGTCTCCGAAGGGCAGATGAAGACCATCCTTAACTACATCGAGATCGGCAAGCAGGAAGGGGCCAAGGTGCTGACCGGTGGCCGACGCAAGGCGCTGGATGGCGGGTTGGCGCAAGGGTACTACATGGAGCCCACCATTCTGTTCGGCAAGAACAGCATGCGGGTATTCCAGGAAGAGATTTTCGGCCCGGTGCTGGCGGTGACCACCTTCAAAGACATGGATGAAGCGCTGGCGCTGGCTAATGATACCGATTTTGGCCTCGGAGCCGGGGTGTGGAGCCGCAACGGTAACATTGCTTACCAGATGGGGCGCAACATTCAGGCGGGCCGCGTCTGGACCAACTGCTACCATGCCTACCCGGCACATGCGGCGTTCGGCGGCTACAAACAGTCGGGGATCGGGCGGGAAACCCATAAGATGATGTTGGAGCACTATCAGCAGACCAAGTGCCTGCTGGTGAGCTACTCTGAGAAACCGATGGGGCTGTTCTAAACCTTCACGCCAGCCCTCATCCAAAGGGAGAGGGCTGGTTAACCATTACACTGTGGCACTCGGTGCGGGAGTGGCGCCACCACGGTGTTTGCTGAGGAACAGCGCCGTCAGCATCAGCCAGCACAGGCCGCTGATCAGATTGAACAGGCTAAACAACCCGTTACCGCCCCAGACATAGGCCACCTTGGCCAGCTCGATCCCGATGGTGAACACCGACATACTCAGCATCCCCATCACGGCCGAAACGGCACCTTTGCTCACGTTGCTGGAAAACAGCGTCAGGCGATACAGACCGGCGTTCGCCAAACCAATGCCGTAGGCATAAAGGCTCAGCCCGGCGGTCATCCACAGATAGGCGTGGGCGGAAAATACCGTGGCCAGCGCGGCGAGCAGCAGGCCCAGTAGCATCGGCCATGCGCCCAGCTTGATCGGGCGTTCAATACTGAGTTTGCCAGTCACGCGGGCCAGCGTCAGGTTGCCCAGGATCAGCGCGCCAAACACCGGGATCTGCAACAGGCCATAGTCCAGCGCCGAGAGCGACTCACCCTTAATCAGGATCACCGGAGACTGGGCAATCCAGGCCAACAGCGGCAGGCTGGCAAAGCCGATAGCCAATGAACCACAGATAAAGCGCCGATTGACCAGCACCTGGCGATAGTCCCGCCACAGGTTGGCCGCCGAGAAGGCTTCCCCTTGCAGCGTGGCGGTTTCAGGCATGGCTTTCCACAGACCAACAAAGGCAATGGCGGCCAGCGCGGCAAACAGCACAAACATGCTCTGCCAGGAGGCAACGTGAACCCAGGCGGCCCCGGCTAGCGGCCCCAGCAGCGGGGCGATCAACGCCACGTTAGCCATCAGCGCGGTGATTTTTATACATGTCGCCTCTTCAAACGACTCCTGAATGGTGGCATAGCCCACCGCGCCGATAAAGCACAGGCCGATCCCTTGCAGGAAGCGCATCACGATAAACTGCTCGATATTGGTGACCAGCAGAATGGCCAGGCAGGTGACGATAAAGAACAGCACCCCGGCCAGCATCACCGGGCGGCGGCCACGGCGATCTGACAGCGGGCCAAGCAGCCACTGCAGGAAAATGCCGCCAGCCAGATAGGCGGTCATTGAGGTGGGCACCCACTCCACGCCGGCGTTGAAGTCGGCCACGACCGCCAGCATACCGGGCTGGATCATATCGTTGGCGATATAGGTCGCAAATTCGAACAGCACCAGACAAAGTGGGAATAAAAGCGCCTGTCGGCCTAAAAGTGCCGCAGGGGGTAATGATGTTTTCATTTTTATATTACTGATAGCAAAGAAGAAATAAGGAACTGTCAGGGCGGGGATGCGCAAACTGAGCGAGTTGTGGCGGCTATTTTGCCGCCAATTGTTCACCTTGGCAATCATAAGGTGATTTTCAGGCTCATTCTTAATAGTGCGTTTAAGCGTTGTGCTGTGCCCCCCTGAGCTATAACCTCTTATTAACATTTCTCTATGACAGAATTATAGGCAACCGACGGGCAGCAATGAGCAATAAAATTGGTTGGATAGATAACTTGCGTGCGCTGGCGTGCATGATGGTGGTGATGATCCACGCGACCACCTACTACGTCGCTAACGGTGTGGCAGTGGGTGAACATAACTGGGATATGGCTAACGTATTGAACTCGATTTCACGGGCTTCGGTGCCGCTATTCTTTATGATTTCCGGCTTTCTATTTTTTGGTGAGCGCAGTGCCAACCAAAAACACTTTATCCGCATTACCTGCTGCATTTTGTTCTACAGCGCCATTGCCCTGATTTATATTGCCTGTTTTACTCGCATCGGCTTTTGGCCCTCGCTGCGTGCCATCTTGCAAAAGCCGGTGTTTTATCACCTGTGGTTCTTTTACGCCATTGCGGTGGTCTACCTGCTTTCGCCGCTGATCAGCGTCAAACCGATCTCTGGCCGCTATCTAGCCGGGGTGATTGTCATTCTGGCGATTATCGCCAACCCTAATACCAGCAAGCTGACCCTGGATAATGTCCAGCTACTGCCGGTGAACCTGTATATCTATGGCGATACCTTCTATTACCTGCTGTATGCCTTGGCAGGGCGAGCGATCGGCATGATGGCTACCCAACGGCGCGGTATGAGCCTGTTGGCAGTGCTGTGCTTTGTCGCTAGCGTGGTACTGATTATCCGTGGCACCAAAAGCCAGATGTTTATCAACGGCAGCTTCGCCGATACGTTTTACATGTATACCGGCCCCTTGGTATTTGTGGCGGCGGTCTCGCTGCTGGTGTGGTGCAAAAACTGCCTGCCGAACCCAATCGGCTGGCTAGGCGTGATCTCCCGCCACTCGCTGGCGATCTACGGTTTTCACGCCCTGATCGTTAACGTGATGCGTAACCGCCACTGGGAGTTTCCGGCCTACCCGCTGCTGGATATCTTCTGGGTGTTTGGCATGGCGCTTGGCGTGAGCCTGCTGCTGTCGATGGGGTTACAGAAAGTGGATACCCGGCGGCTGGTGTCTTAAGCCTGCCAGCGCTGCTGTGCCCGCCGCAGTTGGCGGCCAGAGGAGAAGCCTGCGGTTAGCGCGGCTTTTTCCAGACCGTAGCCCTGTTGCAGCCGTTGCTGTGCGACCGCCAGCCGCAGCTGTTCATGATATTCCCGTACGCTGAGGCCGATATGCAGGCGGAACAGCCGGGCCAGATGGCGGCTGCTGACGTGGGCTTTCTCCGCCACCTGGGGGACCGACCACTCGGCCTCCGGCTCGGCGGCCATGACATCCTGCGCCCGGTGCACGGCAGGATGCAGATGATTGCGGTAGCGTAGCCACGGGGAAAGCTGCGGATCGTCGCCGGAGCGGCGGAAATAAACCACCATCTCACGGGCAATCTCCAACGCGCGGTCAGCCCCACAGTGTTGATTAACCAGGTGCAGGGCCAGATCGATACCGGCGGTGATACCCGCGCTGGTAAACACCCCACGATCCTCAACGAAAATACGGTTTTCCTTCACCTGCGCGGCCGGTGCCTGCTGGCGCAGACGGTCGAGCACGGCGTGGTGAGTGGTGCAGTGATAGCCGTCGAGCAAGCCTGCCTGGGCAGCCAATAGCGCACCGGAACAGACGCAAACCAGATCAATCTGCCGCTGGGCCAAAGCCGGGCGCAAGGCCCGGAGCCAATTGCGTGCCAGAGCCGCTTCTTCGCTAGCAAAGTAATGCGTTGAGTCCGCCACCCCCGGTATCACCAGAATATCCCCTTCGTTCCACTGTTGCGGTAAGGGGGCCAACTGGCCGATCGTCATGCCGATGGAACAGGTAATCTGCGGCACCGGGCTGACATAGTGCAGCCGGAACCGCCCGGTAAGTCGCAATACCTCTGCCGGGCCGCTGACATCCAGTAACAGCACGTTGGGGAGCATCAGAAAGTAAACGGCCTTGAGCATGATTATTCCTGTGAAAGTTGTGTCAATGCTTCATCGACGCTGGCAATGGTGGCAAAGCGGTCGACCAGCACGGTTTCAGTATGCCGCTTTAGCTGCTCAGGGGTAAAGAGGCTGCCGTCCGGGTGATGCATCGGGAAAGTGAGCGTAGCTTCGGTCACAAACGTCACTTTATAGCCCAGATCCGAGGCGACGCGGGTGGTGGTTTCACAGCATTGCTCGGTGCGAATGCCGCTGATAATCAGATGGTCGATCTGGCGTTCACGTAGCCAGGCATCCAGGCCAGATTCGGTCAGCGCATTGTGTACTCGCTTTTGCACCGTAACGTCAGCCTGATGGCTCAGAAACGGCAGGCGTTTCACGTGGCCAGACGCCAAAGAGAACGGCCCCTCAGGCGAGACATGGAACACGTCGACCAGCGGCACCCCTTGCTGCTGGCAACCCGCGATCAGGCGTGTCAGCGCCTGTTGAAACGCAGGCAGATCGTCTTCCTGCCAGAACGGGCGGTGTTGAAAGGATTGTTGAACATCGATGATCAATAGTGCGCTATGTGACATTTTCGGCCCTCCTGAATGTGGTGTAAGACCATATTGCGCTTGCAACAAGACAGAAAGAAGGTCAAAAACGGCCATCATGATGGCAACAACGGACGGGATGAAGTTTGCGGGCGGTTACCGATAATAATCCCGGTGAACGCGGTATTGATTACTATAATTGATTGGCCGTCCTTTGGCTGGAACGAGGAGGGTAATAAGGCAAGGCCAAGACCCCACCGTTAACTTATCTGAATGGGCAATCAAACATGAAAAAACGCCAGTTGGCAGTAATTATCGCGGGTGGACTGCTGTTTTTTTCAGGGATGAGTCAGGCACAAGAACATAACGCATCGGTCACTAAAACCATCACCATCACCGCCACTCTCGGAGACAGTATTTTTGTTTCTCGCCCGCAGGGTGGGGATTGGTATCAGTCGGTGGATTTAGCGGCCACCGATGGTACACAGCAATCGTTCGCCAGCAGTATACCTGTGCAGGTTTGGAGCACGACGCCGCAGTTCAACGTGTCGCTGGTTCATCCACTTGAGATCGCCCGCACCGATTCGGCTTATAAAATGGATGGGGTTAAGGTTAAGTTTGCCGGTGAGGGCAGCAATGGCAAAGATCTTGGTGCTAGTGGCGCCACGCAAACCTTCAATCAGAAAGTGAAGGTGGGCAATGGCTATCAAAGCGTTTATCAGTTGAAGGTGAACGCTAATGCGCCTAAGAGCAATGGCAATGCCGACACTCAAGGTTTGTATACCGGGGAAATGGTGATGCTGTTTGAGATCGCGGCCAGCTCGATTTAGCCCTCAATACTGAGCCATTTAAAGCCCAATGCTAACGGCAACAGCCAAGTACATACATAGATGTTGGATATGTATGTACCTGGCAGAGGCGTTGGTGAATTACATCAGCGGCTGCAGGCAGCGGTAAAGCTCGCGGAAGGTGTTGCGTTGGGCGGTGTAATATTGATGCCGTTTGGCATCCGGCTCATGCACCTGCTCTAACGGCAATTCGGGCAGTAGGGTGCTCAATGACACGCCAGGGTTCAGCGCAATCTGTGCCAGACGCGCGGCACCTAATGCCGGGCCAACGTCACCACCGGTGCGGTATTCCAGCCGCTGGCCGCTGATATCCGCCAGCATCTGGCGCCAGAACGGGCTACGTGCGCCGCCGCCAATCAAGGTGATAGCCGTGGGTTGCAGGCCGCTGGCATGCAGCACGTCCATGCCATCTGCCAGTGCATAACCCACCCCTTCCAGCACCGCTCGTGCGAGATCGTTCGGCCCATGTTGATGAGTGAAGCCCCAGAAGGCCCCTTTGGCATTCGGGTTGTTGTGCGGCGTACGTTCGCCGGAAAGATAGGGCAAGAACCACAGCGGCGTTTCAGCAGGAGCAGCCTGCTCAACGTTACGCAGCAGGGTGGCAACGCTGTCGACATTGGTTAACTGGCAGGCCCAGTCCAGGCAGGACGCAGCGCTGAGCATCACCGACATCAGGTGCCAGGTCTGCGGCAGCGCATGGCAGAAGCTGTGTACCGCGCTGGCCGGGTTACTGAGGAAGCCGTCGCTGACGGCGAAGTAGACGCCAGAGGTTCCCAGCGACAGCATCGCCTGCCCGGCCTGATACAGCCCGACGCCGATCGCTCCGGCGGCATTGTCACCCCCGCCAGCCACCACCGGCACCGGTGCCATCCCCCAGCGTTGGGCCAGCTCGCTATGCACTTGCCCGGTGATCTGGTTGCCCTCAAACAGCGCAGGCATTTGCTCACGCGTCAGCTCGCAGGCATCAAGCATGGCATCGCTCCAGTCACGTTTGGCGACGTTCAGCCACATTGTCCCTGCGGCATCGGACATATCGCTGGCAAACTCGCCGGTGATGCACCAGCGCAGGTAATCCTTCGGCAATAACACCTTATCGATCTGCTGGAAAATCTGTGGTTCGTGCTCCTTGACCCACAATAGCTTGGGGGCGGTGAAGCCGGGCATCATCAGGTTACCGGTGATTTCCCGTGAGCTAGGTACGGTTTGTTCCAGTGCCTGGCATTGCGCAAAGCTGCGGCCATCGTTCCACAGGATGGCGGGGCGCAATACCCGTTGCTGTTTATCCAGTAACGTTGCGCCATGCATTTGCCCGGTCAGGCCAATGGCTTTGACCTGTTGCAGGCTATGCTGTTTAGCTAATGCCAACATGGCGCGGTCGGTGGCTTGCCACCAATCTTGCGGGTCTTGTTCAGACCATAGGGGATGGGGGCGCGAGATGGGCAGCGGTTCGCTCTGGCTGGCCAGCAGTTGGCCTTGCTCGCCTAGCAGAATGACTTTCACGCCGGAAGTACCGAGATCGATTCCAATATACATGAGCACGGATCCTTTGAGGCGCGGTGAGCGGGCCCACCGCGCCGTAGAGAGTTAGCCGAACAGGTAGCGGTTGACCAGGTTCTCCAGCTTTTCCTGATGCCCACTGGCATGTTGTGGTGCCAGCACCTGTTGCTCGGCGTGCTGTGCCAGCGCTTCGAGCGACAGTTTCCCTTGCAGGATCTGTTGGCCCAGCTCACCGTTCCAACCGGCATAGCGTTTGGCAACCTGCTGATGTAGCTGGCCATCTTCGATCATGCGGGCGGCCACTTTCAGCGCCAGCGCCATGGTGTCCATCGCGCCGATATGGCCGTAGAACAGATCATATTTGTCGGTACTTTGGCGGCGCACCTTCGAGTCAAAGTTCAGCCCGCCGGTAGTGAAGCCGCCGGCCTTGAGGATTTCGAACATCACCAGCGCGTTTTCTTCCACGCTGTTCGGGAACTGATCGGTATCCCAACCTAGCTGTGGATCGCCCCGGTTGGCATCGACCGAGCCGAAAATTCCCAGCGCGATGGCGGTGGCGATCTCATGGTGGAACGAATGCCCGGCCAGCGTGGCGTGGTTGGCCTCGATGTTCACCTTGATCTCTTTTTCCAGGCCGAACTGTTTAAGGAAACCGTAAACGGTGGCGACGTCGTAATCGTACTGATGCTTGGTCGGCTCCTGGGGTTTGGGCTCGATCAGCAGCGTACCCTGGAAGCCGATCTTATGTTTGTGCTCAACCACCATCTGCATAAAGCGGCCAATCTGTTCACGCTCCTGACGCAGATCGGTATTGAGCAGGGTTTCATAGCCTTCACGCCCGCCCCACAGCACATAGTTTTCACCGCCCAGCTTGTGGGTGGCATTCATGGCCGTGAACACCTGAGTTGCTGCCCAACTGAAGACTTCCGGATCCGGGTTGGTCGCCGCCCCGGCACCGTAACGCGGATGGGTGAAGCAGTTGGCGGTACCCCACAGCAGCTTCACGCCGCTGCTTTGCTGTTTTTCTGCCAGCACGTCGGTCATGACCGCGAAGTTGTTCAGATACTCTTTTAGCGTGGCCCCTTCCGGCGATACGTCGATATCGTGGAAGCAGTAGTAGGGCACGTTCAGCTTATGGAAAAACTCAAACGCCACATCGGCCTTGCGTTTGGCCAGCGCCAGCGCTTCGCCCGGCTGTTGCCAGGGACGATCGAAAGCCCCGATACCGAACATGTCAGCCCCGTTCCAGCAGAAGGTGTGCCAGTAGCAGGCGGCGAAGCGCAGGTGGTCGGCCATACGCTTGCCGAGGATGATTTCATCGGGGTTGTAGTGGCGGAAAGCCAACGGGTTATTGCTGCTGGTACCTTCGTAACGAACCTGTTCTAGCTGATCAAAATAGGATTGCATGAGTGACTCCTTGGTAGCGGTGCCCGGCGTAAGGGATGCGGGATGCGCTCATCTTCGGAGTAAGTGGTGGAATGCTCAATTACGTTATTTCACTCTTAAATTCACAGAATTATTAAATGTGCGCGGGATCTCATAATTCAACGAAGGGGCGGTTTTACTGGCCGCGGGTTATTTCACAGGTTTAAAACATGACCGCCATCATAAAATCAACATTAAACCAAAAACCGTAATTCACTGGTGAAAATCTGTAATTGCTGAACATCGCATAAGCGACAACAATCCACGGGAAGTTTCGTGCTTTATCTCGTCACCTTTCAATTTTGCCGTTTGAAAGCGTATGGATAACTATTTCCCTACACAACTCAAGGGTTATAAAATGAAATTCAAACCACTCTTGCTTTCTGCTTGCGCACTGCTGCTACTGGCCAGCCAACCGGGCTACAGCCAACAGATTAAAATCGGTATGGCCATCGACGACCTGCGTCTGGAGCGTTGGCAAAAAGACCGCGATATCTTTGTCAAGAAAGCCAACGCCCTGGGGGCCGATGTGTTCGTTCAGTCGGCCAACGGCAATGAAGAAACCCAAATGGCGCAGATCGAGAATATGATCAACCGCGGCGTCGATGTCCTGGTGATCATCCCCTATAACGGCCAAGTGCTGAGCAACGTGATCAGCGAGGCGAAGCGCGAAGGCATCAAGGTCCTGGCTTATGACCGCATGATCAACAATGCCGATATCGATTTCTACATCTCGTTTGATAATGAAAAAGTGGGCGAGATGCAGGCGGAAAGCCTGGTGCAGCGCGTGCCGCAGGGCAACTATTTCCTGATGGGCGGCTCGCCGGTGGATAATAACGCCAAGCTGTTCCGCAAGGGGCAGATGACCGTGCTGCAACCGCTGATCGACAGCGGCAAGATCAAGATAGTGGGCGATCAGTGGGCCGACGGGTGGCTGCCGGAAAACGCGCTGAAGATTATGGAAAACGCCCTGACGGCCAACAATAACCAGATCGATGCGGTAGTGGCCTCCAACGATGCCACAGCGGGTGGAGCCATTCAGGCACTGGCTGCGCAAGGGTTGGCGGGGAAGGTGGCGATCTCTGGCCAGGACGCCGATCTGGCGGCGGTAAAACGTATCGTGGCGGGCACCCAGACCATGACGGTCTATAAACCGATCAGCAAACTGGCCGACGAAGCGGCGGATATCGCCGTGCAACTGGGCAAAGGGGAACAACCCAAGTCCAACGCCAAATTAAATAATGGCAGTAAAGAGGTTTCGGCCTGGCTATTAACCCCGGTACAGGTGGATAAAACGAATATCGAGAGTACGATTATTGCCGATGGTTTCCATAAGCAATCGGACCTTAATTAATGGCAATGCCATCTGGGGGGAGTGAATAATGCCCTGCCTGTTAGAAATGCGAAATATCACTAAACAATTCGGCGCAGTGAAAGCCGTGGATAATGTCAGCCTGCACTTGGAGGCGGGGCAGGTATTATCCTTGTGCGGTGAAAATGGCTCAGGAAAATCCACCTTGATGAAAGTGCTGTGCGGAATATATCCGCACGGCAGTTATCAGGGCGATATTTATTTTTCGGGCGAGATCGTTACGGCGAAAACCATTCGTGATACCGAGCAGAAAGGTATCGCCATCATTCACCAGGAATTGGCCCTGGTGAAGCAGATGACGGTGCTGGAGAACCTGTTTCTCGGCAACGAGTGGGGCCGCTATGGGGTGATGGATTACGACAACATGTACCTGCGCTGCCAGCGCATGCTGGCACAGGTCAAGCTGGAGGTTGACCCCAATACCCGCGTGGGTGAACTGGGGTTGGGCCAACAGCAACTGGTGGAGATCGCCAAGGCCTTGAACAAACAGGTGCGCCTGTTGGTACTTGATGAGCCCACCGCCTCATTGACCGAAAGTGAAACCGCCACGTTGCTGGCGATCATTGCGGATCTGCGCGATCACGGGATCGCCTGTATATACATTTCGCACAAGCTCAACGAGGTGAAAGCGATCTCGGACTTTATCTGCGTGATCCGCGATGGCAAGCACATTGGCACCCGGCCTGCGGCGGAGATGAGCGAGGACGATATCATCGCCATGATGGTTGGTCGTGAGCTGACCGAGCTGTATCCGCAGGAACCCCATACCATCGGCGAGGTGGTCCTGCAGGTGGAAAACCTCACTGCCTGGCATCCGGTCAACCGGCATATCCGCCGGGCCGATAATGTGTCTTTTACCCTGCGGCGTGGGGAGATCCTCGGCGTGGCCGGGCTGGTTGGCTCCGGGCGTACCGAAACCATGCAGTGCCTGTTTGGCGCCTATGCGGGGCGTTGGCAGGGCAATATCACCATTGCAGGGCAGGCGGCCACCATCACCAACTGCCGCGAGGCAATGCGATATGGCATCGCCATGGTGCCAGAAGACCGCAAGCGCGATGGCATTGTGCCGGTGATGGGCGTGGGGGCCAATATGACGTTGGCGGCGCTGGGGGATTTCAGTGGCGCATTGACGGTGCTGGATGATGCGCAGGAGCAGGCAACTATCCAACAATCGCTGGCACGGTTGCGGGTAAAAACGTCTTCTGCGGAGCTGGCTATCGCGCGTCTCAGCGGGGGTAACCAGCAGAAAGCCATCCTGGCGAAGTGCCTGTTGCTGAACCCGCAAATCCTCATTCTGGATGAGCCAACGCGCGGCATTGATATCGGGGCCAAGCAAGAGATTTACAAACTGATCAATCAATTGGCACAACGGGGGCTCGCGGTGATTGTGGTGTCCTCCGAATTGCCGGAGGTGCTGGGGTTAAGCGATCGGGTATTGGTGATGCACCAGGGGCAGATCAAAGCCGATTTGGTGAACCGCGATCTGACCCAGGAACAGGTAATGGAAGCGGCCTTGAGGAGTGAAACACATGTTGAAAAGCACGCAATCTGAAGCCAGCCTGCCGCCGGTGGGGGCAAAAAAGCCGCCGTTCGGGCTGAAAACCGTCAACCTGCAGGTGTTCGTGATGCTGGCGGCGATCGCCGTCATCATGCTGTTCTTTACCTTTACCACCGAAGGGGCCTATCTCAGCGCCCGTAACATCTCCAACCTGCTGCGCCAGACGGCGATCACCGGCATTCTGGCGGTGGGCATGGTGTTCGTGATTATTTCGGCGGAGATCGACCTTTCCGTTGGCTCAATGATGGGGCTGTTGGGGGGCGCGGCGGCGATCTTTGACGTCTGGTTCGGCTGGCCGCTGCCGTTGACCATTGTGGTCACGCTGTTGGCGGGGCTGTTGCTGGGGGCGTGGAATGGCTGGTGGGTAGCCTATCGTAAAGTCCCTTCGTTTATCGTCACTCTGGCGGGGATGTTGGCGTTTCGCGGTATTCTGATCGGCATTACCAATGGCACCACCGTGTCACCCACCAGCAATGCCATGTCACAGATTGGCCAGAGCTACCTGCCCAACGGAGTGGGTTTTGGCATTGGCGCGGTCGGCCTGATGCTGTTTGTGGCCTGGCAGTGGCGGCGGCGTAGTAGACGTACGCAACTGGGCTTGCCGGTAGCGGCAGCGAGCGGCGATGTCACCCGGCAGAGCATCATGGCAATCCTGGTATTAGGGGCGATTTACCTGCTGAACGACTATCGCGGGGTGCCAACGCCGGTGCTGATCCTGACCGCATTGATGCTGGCTGGGATCTTTATGGCGTCGCGTACCGCCTTTGGCCGCCGTATTTATGCCATCGGCGGTAATATTGATGCCGCGCGGCTTTCCGGGGTTAACGTTGAGCGTACCAAGCTGGCGGTGTTTGCCATCAACGGCCTGATGGTGGCGATTGCCGGGCTGATCCTCAGTTCGCGCCTGGGGGCCGGTTCGCCTTCAGCCGGTAACATTGCCGAGCTGGATGCTATCGCCGCCTGCGTGATCGGTGGCACCAGCCTGGCAGGGGGGATCGGTAGCGTGGCGGGAGCGGTGATGGGGGCGTTTATCATGGCCTCATTGGATAACGGCATGAGCATGTTGGACGTGCCGACGTTCTGGCAATATATCGTCAAAGGCGCGATCCTGCTGCTGGCGGTGTGGATGGATTCCGCGACCAAACGCCGGGTCTAGGCGCGGCTTTACACTTGTAGCTGTGACCGTATTTATTGCTGGGGAGCCCCCATGTTTAAGAAGCGCTACCGTATTACGCTGCTGTTCAACGCCAATAAAGTGTATGACCGCCAGGTGGTGGAGGGCGTTGGGGAGTATTTACAGGCGTCGCAAAGCGATTGGGATATCTTTATCGAAGAGGATTTTCGCTGCCGCATCGATAATATCAAGGACTGGTTGGGGGACGGCGTGATCGCCGATTTCGACGACCGGAATATTGAGCAACTGTTGCGTAATGTCCAGGTGCCGCTGGTTGGCGTCGGGGGCTCTTATCATCGGGAGGCGGATTACCCGCCGGTGCATTACATCGCGACCGATAACCATGCGCTGGTGGAAGCGGCGTTTATGCACCTGAAAGAAAAAGGGCTGAACCGCTTTGCGTTCTATGGCCTGCCGGCCGAGGGGGGGAAGCGTTGGGCGCAGGAACGTGAACAGGCTTTCCGCCAGTTGGTAGCGGCGGAACAGTATCAAGGGGTGGTGTATCAGGGGATGGAAACCGCGCCGGAGAACTGGCAATACGCCCAGAATCGCCTGGCGGACTGGGTGCAGACTTTGCCCCAGCAGACCGGGATTATAGCCGTTACCGATGCGCGGGCGCGCCACCTGTTACAGGTGTGCGAGCACCTGGATATTCCCGTGCCGGAAAAACTCTGTGTGATTGGCATCGATAACGAAGAGCTGACGCGCTATCTCTCACGCGTGGCGTTGTCGTCGGTGGTGCAGGGGACACGCCAGATGGGCTATCGTGCCGCCAAGCTGTTACATCAACTGCTTGATCAGCGCGAACTGCCGCTACAGCGTATTCTGGTGCCGCCGGTGAAGGTGATTGAACGGCGGTCTACCGATTTCCGTTCACTGCGGGACCCGGCGGTGATCCAGGCCATGCACTATATCCGTTACCATGCCTGCAAGGGGATCAAGGTGGAGCAGGTACTGGATGCGGTGGGCATGTCCCGTTCCAATCTGGAAAAGCGCTTCAAGGATGAAACCGGCCAGACGATCCATAACGCCATCCACCAAGAAAAGCTCGATCGCGCCCGCAATTTACTCACCGCGACCTCATTACCCATCAATGAAATTTCCCAGATGTGTGGCTACCCATCGTTGCAGTACTTCTATTCGGTGTTCAAGAAAGGCTATGACATGACGCCCAAAGAGTGCCGCGATCGTTTTGGTGAGGCCGGCTATTGAAACCGCAGTACCGGCACTGTTGGTCACGCGGCACATAATATTTCTGTCATTACGGCTCCCTATAGTGGCGTTGCTTTTTACCTTTGGGCAAAACCATTATCAGGGAGTACATAATATGCATAATTTACCATCCCGCCTGGCACTGCTGGCCAGTTGCCTGGCATTCAGCACCACGCTATGGGCGCAGGCTCAGGAAGTCCCCGCCGTGCTGGCCGGACACGCCGTATTACCGGTGAAGTCCAGCGTCACGGCCCCCCAGGATGCACCAACCGATCTGCAACAGAGCGGTAAATACACCAGTGGCAAACGCATCACCGAACTGGGTAGCGTAGCGGGGAAATCGGCCGATCGGCTGACCGGCATCGGGCTACCCATCAATGGCCAGCCGTTGCAGGGGCATTCCGGTATCAAACACATGCCGGATGGCACCTACTGGGTGCTGACCGACAACGGCTTTGGCAGCAAGGCCAACTCGCCGGACGCCATGCTGTATCTCAACCATTACCGTATCGATTTCAAGGAAGGCACGGTAACGCCGCTAAAAACGCTGTTCCTGCACGATCCCGATAAAAAAGTCCCGTTCCATATCGTCAATGAAAGCACCGACAAACGTTACCTGACCGGCAGCGATTTCGACCCGGAAAGCTTCCAGTTTGCCGACGATGCCCTATGGATCGGCGATGAATTCGGCCCTTACCTGATTAAAGCGGATCTGAACGGCAAAGTGCTGGCGGTGTTTGATACCCAGGTTGACGGCAAGGTAGTGAAATCGCCGGATAACCCGACGCTGACGCTGCCAGGTGCGCCGGATGGCAAGCAGAACTTCCAGGTGGCGCGCTCCAAGGGCTTTGAAGGAATGGCGGTATCACCAGACGGTAGTAAGCTGTATCCCCTGCTGGAAGGGGCGCTGTGGGACGGCGAACAGTTTGAGAACGTGGCGGGTAAACGCTACCTGCGGGTACTGGAGTTTGACGTCAAACAGCAGGCATGGACTGGCCGCAGCTGGCAGTACGTGTTGGAAGACAATCAGAACGCCATCGGTGATTTCAATATGATCGACGCCAATCATGGCCTGGTGATCGAACGTGATAATGGTGAAGGCACAGCCGATAAAGCCTGTGCGGCAGGCGCGCCAACGGATAACTGCTTCAGCCAGATCGCAAAATTCAAACGGGTCTACAAAATAGCGTTTTCCGACGCCAACGTCGGCAAACCGGTAGAAAAACTGGCGTATATCGATTTGCTGAACATTCAGGACCCGCAGAAGCTGGCACGCAAGCCGCTGAATAACGGCGTGCTGACCTTCCCGTTCTTCACGATCGAGAATGTCGACGTGGTGGATGGCAGCCATATCATCGTGGGGAACGACAATAACTTCCCGTTCTCTTCCAGCCGCGAACCCAACGTGGCGGATGATAACGAATTTATTTTGCTGGATGTGAAAGCCCTGCTACAACCGTAAAATTTCCTTTATCGCCAAGCCTTCTCCTGATGGGGTGAAGGCTTTTTTATTCCGGTGATAAAGGAATACGTTAAGTAACTCCGTTTGGGTGGGAGCATAGTAGATATAGGACGCAGTCATTTTCAGGTAAGTATATTAATAAAACGTTACTTTCAATCTTGCCGCTTCAGGTTGGCTTTCTGGTAGTCTGCTCTGGGCGTTTTACACTATGTCGCCATTTGTATTGTGAATAATGGCACCAAGGATTGAAGGTGGGAAAATGTCTCGTGTCAGTACCGAAAGTATTATTGCGAAATTAAATTCGTTAGCTATTGCTATTCCTTTGGAGATCTTGATTGCGTGGGAGTCTAGTGATGAGGCTTGGTGTTTAAAGGACGTGCATAAAAAGCCGGTGTATGCCAATGCCAGATATGGCCTGTTACTGAAACCGGAAGGAAATGGGAGACCTTCTGCACTGGCCCCTTTTAAGCCCTTTATCTCAATCCATGACCAACGCGTTATTGATGAGGTGAGGAAGATTGAGGCAGTAGGGATCCTCCCTATTGATAGCAAACGCATATTCAGCGTGTTTTATTGTGAACGCATGCCCTACTACGACAAACAGGCTCATTGCTCCGGTATTATCAGCCATATCAAGCCACTGCACTCCATCACACCGCGTTTTTTTGTCTCTGGTGATGGCATCGGTAAATTAACCGTTGCTTGTCCCTCCGAGATTTTATCCGCTAAGGAATGGGTCGTGGCTTTTCTGCTGTTACAAGGCATGGCGGAGAAGGAGATTGCCAGTATTCTCAACAGAACGCTGAGAACGGTAAAGTTCCATAAAAGTAACATTCTGGCGAAAGTCCATTGTGAAACCACACGGGAGTTTATATTTTTTGCCAGAAAGCAGCAATGGCAATTCTATATCCCACCGTTATTTTCTAAACCCTGTTATATCATCCGCTAATCACCTCACTACAAAACTGTACCTTTGGTACAGTTTATTGTTTGTACTTCAAGAGTATGCTCGCTTTCATCATCTGGCATCCCAGTTGATATCTCAATGACATGGATGAGAAGAGGTCATACAATGAGTTATGCAAGCAATCTTGATTTTCCAATATTAATTGTTTCTGTACGCGATAATAAAATACAGGTCGATGATAGCTATCATGCGATAAAGGAGGTGCTGGCATTAAATAACTACCATTTTATCCACGCGGAAACCAATGAAACGGCCCTGGCGATGGCCAGAAAAGAAGCGGGTATCGGTTGTATCATTATTAATGAGTGTGATGGGGCTAACCTGGGTGAGGGGTCTCCCATTATCAAGGAGATAATTCGCGTGATCCGCGCTAAAAACAGCCGGGTGCCCATCTTCTTTTCGTCAAGTGTGCCTTTGTTAGGGCGTTTATCGACGGAGGTGATTCAAGAGATCCATGAGTACATCAACATCAGCGAAGATACGCCCAAGTTTATTGCTGGCCGCATTCATCTGGCTATACGCCAGTATGTTGAGAACCTGTTGCCGCCTTACTTCGCCGCGCTAAAAAGTTACGCGTTAGACAGCCCTTACTATTGGGATTGCCCGGGGCATCAAGGGGGCGTTGCCTACCTTAAGCACCCGGTAGGCCGTGAGTTTATCAATTACTTTGGCGAAAACCTGATGCGGGCAGACATCGGCATCTCTACGCCGGAAATGGGGGACTGGCTTGAGCATAAGGGAGCGCCGGGCGAATCGGAAACGCGAGCCGCCAAACTGTTTGGCGCGGACAAAACTTTCTATGTGACAGGGGGCTCATCCCAGTCTAACCAGATAGTGGGTCACTCAATTGATTTAAAAGATAAAATCATCCTGGTTGACCGCAATTGCCACAAGTCCGTTAACCATGAGCTGACCATCACCCAGGCTAAACCCGTCTATTTCCAGCCTGCGCGTAATGGGCTCGGCATTATTGGCTTGATCTCTCCCGATCAATTTGAAGCCAGAGCGATCCAGCAAAAAATTGATGACAGCGTGCTGGCTTATCAGGCAGAAGACCGCTGCCCCGCCTATGCCATCATCACTAACTGCACTTACGACGGTCTGATTTATGACGTCACCGCCGTCACCCAAAAACTGGCCAAGTCGGTACCCCGGATCAAATTTGATGAAGCCTGGTATGCCTATGCGAAATTCCACCCCCTCTATCAGGGGAGGTTCGCCATGGATGTCCCCGAAGATAAAGACAACGGCCCAACGCTGTATGCCGTGCAATCGACACACAAGATGCTGGCGGCCTTTTCTTCAGCCTCGATGATACATATCCGCAATTCCAAGCGTGCGCCGGTGGATTACGACATTTTCAACCAGGCTTTTATGATGCACGGCACCACGTCACCGTTCTATCCGATTATTGCCTCGATGGATGTGGCGACCGCCATGATGGAGGGGCAAGCCGGTAAGACATTGGTCGATGAAGCTATTCACGATGCTATCAGCTTCCGCAAGACGCTGGTGACCGTCGCAGACAAGCTCAAAGCGGAAAAAAGTGACAAGGGATGGTTCTTCGATGTCTGGCAGCCGAGCACGTTGCTGCAGGAGGGCAAAAAGGTTCCCTTCACCCAGGTTGCCGACGAGGTGCTAGCCAACGATCCCACCTGCTGGCAGCTGCGAGCGGGAGAGGCATGGCACGGCTTCGGCGATTTGCCGGAAGGTTATGCGATGTTGGATCCCATCAAGGTCACCATTACCTGCCCTGGGTTGAACGCGCAAGGAAAGATGAATGTTTTCGGCATCCCCGCGCCGGTAGTGGCAAAATTCCTGGATACCCAGCGTATTATCCCGGCCCGCAACGGCGACTACACCATTCTGGTGTTATTTGCATTGGGTTCTACCCAGGGCAAATGGAATACCCTGATCGACATGCTGATGATATTTAAACATCACTATGACGAGAATACCCCGCTGGCCTCGGTGCTTCCGCAGGTTGCGGCCAGCTCCCCCGCCTATCGCAACATGGGCATCGGTGATTTATGCCGGTCGATCCATCAGGCCAATATCGAGCTGAAAATTGCCGAGCTTTTGGAGCTTGCCTGTTCTGCAGAGGCCATCCCCGTTCTTACCCCCTCCCAGGCCTATCAATGCCTGATCTCCGACCAAACCGAGCAGGTCAAGGCTGCCGACATAAACAACCGCACGCTGGGCGTGATGATAACCCCTTACCCACCGGGTATTCCGCTCATCATGCCGGGTGAAAAGGTGACGTCAGAATCACGGGCCATCGTCGATTACCTGGTGGCCTTGCAGACCTTCGGCCAGCGCTTCCCCGGCTTTGAACATGAACTGCAGGGGGTGGAAGTGGATGAGAACGGCACTTATTGGGTGCGGTGCATAAAAGAAACGCCTGCCAGCGCTGCCGACAAGGTTCCTGTTTCCACCATGCGTTAATCGGCCTGCGCATTATCCCCATGGGTGCGATCCGCACCCTCTTCAAGATGTGTATCAACGCAATAATGATGGGAAATATCATGGCTTCTGTTAATACTGCCTCCGTAAAAAAAATGGGGTTGGTCGCCCTAACGTTGGTGACCGCCTCTAACATGATGGGATCCGGGGTCTTTATGCTGCCAACCAATCTGGCGGGCATCGGGTCTATCTCTTTATTTGGCTGGGTGATTACCATTGTCGGCGTGATTGCCTTGGCGCTGGTGTTTGCCAAGAACAGCATGGTGACACCGCGTGATGGCGGCATTATTGCCTATGCCAGCGACGCGTTTGGGCCATTTATTGGCTTTCAGACCACCATCTGTTACTGGATCAGCGCCTGGGTGGGTAACGTGGCGCTGCTGGTGGCGGGTGTGGGTTACCTGAGTTATTTCTTCCCCATTCTCAAAGATCCGCTTGTCAGTTCTATCACCGCCATTGTTATCCTCTGGGGGTTTATCGCACTGGCTTCTTTGGGGGCAAGGGTGGCCGGGCGCTCCCAATCATTCACCGCCTGCTGCATGCTGGTGGTGGTATTGGGCATCGGTTTTATTGGCTGGTTCTGGTTCAAACCCGCGTTGTTCACCGAAGTTTATAATGGCACCAAGGGTAGCGACGCTTCGGCAATCCTCTCCGCCGCATCTTTGGCTTTGTGGGGCTTCCTGGGTGTGGAATCCGCAGTGGTGTCCAGCGGACAGGTGGAAAACCCCGAATCCACCGTGCCCAAGGCGACGGTATTGGGGTTGCTGATTGCCGCCGTGTGTTATGTCACCAGCTGTTCGGTGATTATGGGATTGGTACCGCATAGTGAATTGGTGAATTCCGCCGCCCCCTTTGCCGACGCCGCTCGTTATATGTTTGGTGAATTCGCCGGGGAAGTGGTTTCCGCACTGAGCATTATCGCCTGTTTCGGCTCGATCTCTGGCTGGCTGATCTTGCAGTCTGAAGCCCCAAAAGCTGGTGCGAAGCAGGGGCTATTCCCGAAATTCTTTGCCGTGGTGAACAAAAACGATGTACCGATGAAGGGGCTGATTTTCACTGGCGTACTGATGACCGTGGTATTACTGACCACGGCTTCGCCTAATCTGGCAAAACAGTTTCAGGTGATTGTGCTGATGTCGGTGTTCGCCTCTTTACTGCCCTATATCTATGCGCTGGTCGCGCTACCGATCATCATGGTGGCCAAATCCTTGAATAAGGGCGGGGGCTTCATTTTCTACTGCACGTTGGTGGTGATTGGCATTCTCTACAGTCTGTTTGCCCTGTTCGGATCGGGAGGCAATGCCATGTTCTGGGGGGTATTGATGATGATGCTCACCATCCCGTTATATGCACTGGTTGCGGCAAAACGCAGTAAAAGCGGGATCAAAACGTTGTACCTGGATAGCGAGGAGTAGCAGTAAAAAACAGAAAGCGCGGTAACAATGAAGGCGTTACTGCAACAGTGAATGGCTCTTTTATCTCAAAGCCTTCTCCTTGGGGGGTGGCTTTTTATAAAGGTGACAAATAAAATACAGCGAATCGCCCCTTTTCGGGGGGATATAAGACCCTGTCATTATTAGTTGTTCATTTTAATTAAACGCGTTACTTTCAATTTTGCGTAATATCCTAGCGGTGAGGCTACGCGGCAATTCTACATTTCGCCGTTATTTGCCAAACCTTGCTATATCATCAGGTAATAGTCCCACTAAAAATAGTCCCTTTGCGACTATTCAGATATTGGCAAGGTCCGACAATAAGGCTAGAGCATTGTTCTAATAAGATTAGTGGCGGATCTGTGCCAGCTCGTCTTCGGTCAGACCGGTCATTTTCATGACGGTGTTGCGATCGAGACCGTTCTGCAGCATGGTGCGGGCAATTTTCAGCGTAGCATCGCGCTCGCCTTCTGAATGCCCTTCCTGCCGACCAAGCTGAATGCCCTTCTCGATACCCTTCTCAATGCCCTTCTGTTCAAGCTGTTGTGCGATGGTCATCAGTGTGTCCCCATGTTGCGGCACTCGCTGTGCCAGTTGGCGTACAAAGGCTTCGGCGTCTGACGTTTCGCCCGCCTGTACAATATAGTGTACCAGCGATACTACCTGTGATGAAGAGAGATATCCGGCTAGTAAGATGGGAGCGAGCCTATCCACCAGTTCTGCCAGATCCCGATGATGAATGTGCTTCTGCAGTAGTGTCAGAGCCGCCATGCTGCGATGGCCTGCGATTTCATCATCAGGGATGACGGTGACATCGACAAGCGGAAAAGCAGCGCTGTAAAGTTTACCGGCCAGCTCTGGGTTAGCAAACTCATCCAGCCACCGGGTGGAATAGGGGTATGGGCTGCGCTTACCGGTATAGAATAGCATCGGTATTACCAGAGGCAGCTTTTTGTGGCCCGCCTCCAGATGGCGCTGCATGGCCGCTACAGCGTACCTGATGAGCCTGAAAGCCATGTGTTGATCCGGGGTGGACTGGTGTTCGATGAGCACGTGGACATAACCGTCATCCCCAGCAGTGGTTTTCAGGCTGTAGAGCACGTCGCTGAAGTACTGGCGGAGGTTATCTTCCACAAAGGAGCCTGATTCCAGTTTCAGGGTATTAAGGTCGCAGATGGCACGCAGCTCTGCCGGGAGGTGTAGTTCCATGAAATCACGGGCAACCTCTGGCTGGGTCAGGAACTGTCTGAATGTGGCATCGTGGGGTGTTGGCGTGTTGTTTTTCTTTTTCATCATAATTATTTCACTCCGATACTGATTTTAAGCTGACGTTATTATTTTTCGCATGTCTCTCCATTGATTTATCTGAGGCAAGCTCTGGCGAACTTGTATTCAGGTCATTTATTAATTCACCGAAGTTTTTATTAAGATATAAAATTAATTCAGATTTTGCTTGTGGCATTCTCATAAAGAATTCCCTCTCTTTTTTAGCATAGATCCCGTGAAGGCATTGCATGGTGTAATTATGGACTACCGACTATTACAGGGGAAGAGGTATTGGCGACGTCACGTTTCCTTCAACCAAATACACACCTGCGGTCAAATATATTTGCACGAAAAAATTCAGGAACATAGCCATGTTGTCATCAATCTGAATAGTTTCTGCCAAAGATGCAGCCAATTCTCACATTTCTTTTTCGTGGTTAAAAATGATGGGCCGGTTAGGGAGGATTTTTACCAGCGTACTGATGACCGTGGTATTACTGACCACGGCTTCGCCCTAATCTGGCAAAACAGTTACAGGTAAATGTTATGCGTTGGTTGTCGCTAAACGCAGTAAAAGCGGGATCAAAACGTTGTATCTAGATAGCGAGGAATAGCCGTAAAAAACAGAAAGCGCGGTAACAATTTTCGTTCCCGGTCAACAACCGGAAAACGCAAACTGTGCCGCGCCTAGTTAGCAGCAGTAGCGATTAATGCACTGCCTGTGGGGCTTGCCAGTTTTCGTGATAGATATGTACGGCTTGCTCTTGCGTGGTAGTGCGATCGCCGGTCAGGCGGTAGGCCACGGTGAAGGCAAAATCAAACGCGGCCCCCAACCCTTGGCCACTGATCAGATTGCCATCTTCCACAACCCTTTCAGCCACGTAGGTACCATCTTCGATCTCCTGATGCAGATCGCCAGAACAGACATAACGGCGGCCTTGCAGCAGTTTGTTGGCAGCCAGCACGCGAGCGGCGGCAGAACACAGCGGGCAGATCAGCTTGGCAGCACGATCGTGGCGGCGGATAAACTCCACGACCAGCTCGTTTTCCGCCATTGCGGCGGTAGCCTGCGGCCCACCGGGGATCACCACGGCATCGTACAGTTGGTCCATGCGGCGTTCCAACAGAGCATCGGCAAACATACGTATCTGGTGATAGCTGCGCAGCTCCAGCCTATCCTGGCAGGACAGCAGCTCTACCTCTATCTCCATACGACGTAACACGTCGATCACGATAACCGCCTCGGCCTCTTCAAATCCTTCGCTCAGCAGGACGGCAACTTTCTTGGTCATAGCATCTCCAGCAATGTACGGGTTAATAACCCGGGCTCGGCTAGGGTAGCAGATAAAAGGCGGGAGTTTTGTGCGGGAGAGCAAGTGTAAGAAGGGGATCGCGGAAACTTGAATTCCCTCTTAGCAGCTAGGGGGATTCGCGCTATAATCTGCGACTTGCTTCCTGTATCCAGAGGAAGATCCTCGTCCCCGGTGGGGCGGCTGGACTTCAAATCCAGTTGGGGCCGCCAGCGGTCCTGGGCAGGTTCGACTCCTGTGATCTTCCGCCATTCGATGTATTCTGAACTCCACTAAAGTCAATAAATCCCTTATAATAGCAGCATCCGTAGTGCCTACAATCGCGCGAACTATCTGGATGAACGATGGCTGATGCTGCAGTGGTCTTGGATGAAAACAGAGAGAGGCCGGTAAGTTCATTCGATTTTGCGAAACTACACGCCTTGAAATAACTCCATTTGGTCATAGCCCCCTCATTCTAAGTAATAATACGCAAAAAGACATCTAGCCACAAAGATGGCTGGATGTCTTTTTTTATGGCTCGCATGGAACTATATTGATTGCACAGGATACAATGGTAAAAACTCGCTAGACTTGAGCACCTGTTAGCGGATTTCTCCGTACATTCTGATTTAATAGCCTTTGTTACTTAAGTGAAATTTTCTTTCGATAGATAGCTATAAATCACAGCGATGAATAGCATGCGATCAATTAATATTTTATATTATTTAAATAGAAATTATTTGCAATTTTTACCTAAAAATTAGTGATTGCGGTCCAACTGGCATGGGCGTATCCTGATCTGTTTTTTCATGGATAATCTTGGGGTTTTGTTTCGCTTGTCTGTAAGGAGTTTGCTTTGAGTCAATCAGAATGCACTTCTTGGTTAAAATGTACTTCCTGGCTAAGTAATTTTCTTAATCGTAGAGGATTGAGGCAACCGGATGGTCGACCTCTATATGAATATCATGCGACCAACGATGAATACAATAATCTAACTCAGCTGCTTCGTGCGATTGCCCAATCGCAGAGTAATGTTGATGATAAAGGTTATGCTGCCTGTTTTGTCCTTTTTTGCTCTGAATGGTATCGCAGAGATTATGAACACCATTGTGGGTGGACATGGGACCCTATTTATAAAACATTGGGGGTATCATTAACAGCTGCTGAGTTAAGGAATGTTATCCCTAAAGGGATGGAAGGCTACTGGATCCGCCCAATTCGATTTTATGAATCGGAGCGACGTAATTTTCTCGGAACATTGTTCAGTGAAGGAGGGTTACCATTTCGCTTACTGAAGGAATCGGATAGTCATTTTCAGGCTGTATTCTCCCGGATCCTCAATCAATATGAGCAGGCACAACTGGCAGGGTTTTCCGTACTTTCGCTGGTAAGAACCGTCGTAGAAAAGTCAGCATTGCCAACTGTTTTTAGTGAAGACACTTCTGTTGAACTCATCAGCCATATAGCGGAAAAGCTTAGCTCGTTGGTTCTGTTGTACAATCTGAGTAATCATACCGAACCAGTGAAGCAGCTTGATAATGTTCATCCTAAATGGCGGGATGAGTTCCCCATGCCACTGGATGATGAAACAGGCACCCACTTTCTCAATGGGTTATTATGCACAGCTTCTGTAGAAACTAAATCCCGCTTACAAAAAAATAAGGGTACCGGTTGTCAATTCTATTGGTCGGAAAACCATCCGGATCAAATACGAGCGATAGTTTCGCTGCCTGATAAACTCTCTTTCCCGATCATCAGCGAACCCTCAACAACTCGATTCGAACTTGCTATTTATGAAGATGGTGACGAAGTTGCCAGCCTTGGCCCTGTCTATGCCACCCTAGAAAATGCTCATGCCATAGTTCGCCTACGCAAAAGTCAATCGATATTTGCCAGACATGAACCATCTGCGAGTTTATCGTTGGTTGCGCGGGCTGGTGGGATGATTGTTGGTGCAATAAAACTGGATGATAGCGAAATCCCTATTGGCGAGGTACCACTTACTTTTGTTGCTGATGAGGGCCGCTGGTTATTGCAAGGGCAAGCTTCTTGTAGTGTACGTAACAGCGATGTCCTTATTGTTTTACCTCGAGAAAAGACCACTCTTTCGGGATACGAAGCTTCCCTGAGTACAGTGCCAATATTAGGGTTAAAAACACTCATCGTAAAAGGGTGTCAGGAAGTCACTATTTCCGGAGATGAAATATACCGGATACGTACCGGCAGAGAGCAATCTAATCTAGGGGGATTTGATTTTTATGGTAAACGGGTGACCTGGAATTGCCATCCTGATGAAACATTCCTTGGCGTACCTAAAGTTACGGCGAAAAACCTGGATATTGAAGATATACAGCTCAAACGTTACCTGAATGGCATATCGTTAGATGAATGTCAGGTACAAGAGATGATGGGAACGCAATATGTTTCTGTCAGAAATACTAACAATGAAACACTACTACGTCGAAAAATTGGGATATTGCCAGCAGATTTTACTGTTGAAATAAATGGGAGAGAGGAAGCCAATGAAGGCTCTATTGTTATCTCAACACAACATCCCTGTATGTCCGTCTTAAAAAATAAAACACTGGAGGTTGCGCGTAAACGCACGGCGGGACGTACCGAAATATTACTCAAAGCAGAAGGAATGCCTCCTGCGTTTGTCTCTCTGCAAATTTATCCAAATTTAGGAGCAGACCCTATAGAGATGATTCTACCTTTCCCGGCGAAAGGCTGCCTGGTCTTTGATGCAGATGGGAATCCTTTGGATAAAAATATCACTCTGCATGATTTACTTGGCTCCAGAGCCTATTTGTTTGGTAAAAATGGTGAACCGACACGCTTTTCACTGGAATTGCATTTGCGCTCTATAAGTGGGCTACAGGCATGGCATGAATGGCGTTATACGGCGGGAGAACATCCGGTCGAACTTAATTTATATAGCCTGAGAGAGCATGTCGAAAATTTGCTGTCTCTTGAGACGGGAATTGACCAGGTTGTAGAGATGCGGATCAAAGGTGCTGGCGCTGCGATAAGCTGGCAGATCCGCCGCTACAAATACAGTTTGCGTTATGATTACGAAAGAGAACTTCTCATCAGCCAGTCAGCTAATTATCGTGCCAGGCAAATACCTTCTCCTGTCATCATGCTATTGAGCGAGCCGGAGAGGAAAGCTACCCCTTTATCATCAAGAATGAGCGAAGGTGTGTCCGTCGGTGAATATGAGTTGAGTACTATCGTAAACAAAAATGGGCCATGGTTAGTTGTTCCTAAAATGGGTGAGGAAATGTCGTTCCGTCCTTGCTTTATTCGTGGTGAGCCTTCGTTACCTGCAGAGGGAAGTAGCATCCGTTCATTGCAGAAAGCCACCCAACTTTTTAATCCTCAGGCGGAAGTGAATACCATCACGCTAGTGCTCGATCAGATGGCTAACGATCCGGCTCATTCAGGCTGGCAGTTTATGCGTAGCCTGTACGAGCAATTTGGCTATCTACCGCTGGCAACTTTTGAAGTATGGCGTGCACTGGTAAAGCACCCGCCGGCGCTGGCGATGTCGCTCTTCAAATTTGAAATGTTAGCCGATTATCTGAACCGCATAGAGAATGAGTTTCCCATTTTATGGGAGTTCTTTCCCATCTTTGAAATCAAAGCCGCAGCCGAGCGTTTTCAATTGTTTTTGAGTCAAAAAGGTGCGCCGGAAGAAACCCAAACTGCACTAGTGAAGAGTATGTATCAGCGGTTGGGGATCGTATTCCCAACGTATGCCGACGAAATTGAGAAATGGTTAAGCGACAGACAATTACCCCCACCTATTCCAGAGTTCTTAGTTCACGAGTGGTATCTGGAGCTTAGACGTGAGCATAGTGAGGATCACTGGCCAGAGTACGGCTGCAATCGTCTGCATAGCTGGATGATGTCACAAAAAGATCCGGTGATCGACATTTATCCTGAAGCGAATTATCACTGTTCCGTAGCTTGGTTACCCGTCTTTGCGGCGGCTGTTGCAAGCGGTAAAACCTCTTTTGAGACGGTATTTGATCATAAACCTGGTGCCGTGTTTTTCCTAAGGCAGGTCAGGGATTTCGACTCACGCTGGTTTAAGGCCATTTTCCAGTGCAGCCTTCTGCGTTATGTTTCTGAAAAATAAAAAGGAATAAGGATGACTACAGGCTATTTTTCGTCACTGATTGAACAATCGTTGTCTCGTTCAACTGAAGCAACGCTGAGTATCATGGGGGTCACCAACCCACAGTTGCGTGAGCATCTCGCGCAGCAAATGGGCGCCGATTGTGGGCAATCCGGCTCATTCCTTGCTTCCCCAGTATTTCAGCAAATGTTTGGTTGGAAAGAGTCAAACCACACGATGCGTAGCCTGACGGAAGGCAAAGCATTGCTGAGTAAAGCAGTGGTTGATTCATTGGACGATCAGAACAATGGACGCTATCGTTTTGGTGCTGACTGGAAACCCTTTACTCACCAGTTAGCCAGTTGGAAGGCTTTGCTGGAACAGAAACATTCGGTGGTGGTAACCAGTGGTACGGGTTCAGGCAAAACAGAATGTTTTATGGTTCCTGTGCTGGAAGATCTCTACCGGGAGTTGCATGAAAACGGCAACAATCCGCTGGTCGGTGTCAGGGCTCTTTTTCTCTACCCGCTTAACGCCCTGATTAATTCACAGCGTGAGCGTCTGGATGCCTGGACACATGGCTTTGGTAGCGGGATTCGATACTGCCTCTATAACGGCAACACCGAAAATCTACACGCTTCTGTAAAGAGCGAGCAGGCTAAAAGGCCGAATGAAGTCCTGTCACGCGAAAAGATGCGCGAGGTGCCTGCCCCTATTCTGGTGACCAATGGCACGATGCTGGAATATATGATGGTCCGCCAGATCGACGCCCCGATTATCCAGCAATCCAAAGCACAAAAATCACTACGTTGGATCGTATTGGATGAAGCGCATACCTATGTCGGCTCGCAGGCCGCTGAATTGGCACTCCAGTTACGTCGCGTGATGACGGCCTTTGGCGTGACGCCAGATGATGTGCGCTTTGTGGCAACCTCTGCGACCATTGCCGGAAGCGACGCCGAAAAGCAACTGAAAAAATTCCTCTCTGACTTATCCGGCATACCGCAGGAGCGTATTGACGTGCTGGACGGAAGCCGGGTGATCCCGGAACTGGAACCGTGCAAACATGTTTATCACCCGCTGGAAGAAATTGAGCAAATCACCGATACAGAAATTAAAGGCGTAAGTCCGGAACGTTTTTGTTCACTGACACATTCACCTGAAGCGCGTTATTTACGTGAGATGCTGGTCAGCCAACCAAATCCAATGAAGCTGGATGAGATGACGCAGCGGTTGAACTCGCTGACAAAAAAGCATTATAGCCAGCAGGATGTGTTGCGATGGATCGACATTTGCTCTGGTACTCAACCAAATGCAAAGGATCCGGCATTTCTTAAGGTCAGGGCGCATATCTTCCAGCGCAATACCCAGGGAGTATGGGCCTGTGTCGATAAAGAGTGCAGGCTAAAACATAGTACACCGCTGGAAAAAGGTTGGCCTTTTGGCTACGTGTATGTGAACCAAAGACAAAATTGCGACTGTGGAAGCCCGGTTTACGAACTGGCTTTCTGTAATGAATGTAACGAGCCACATCTTCTGGCACGGGACAAAAAAGGCAAACTTGTCCAATGGGAAAATAAAGGCGGCGATGAATTCTCTTTGCAGGATGATGTGCCTGTTGAACATGACGCCACAGACGAAAAAGTTGAGAAAGAGAGTACTTTCCGGTCTCCGCTTATTATTGCCGCAGAAAATACCAGCGTGGTGGGTTATACCCTACAGCGAATGGATCGCCAGACGCGTCGCATTGGGGTTATTAACAATGACAGCATCCCGCTGGTTATTAACGATATTGAACAGGTTTGTAGCGCCAGTGGTTGTGGTTACAGAGGCATGAGCGGGAAACAACCGTTCCGCCGCGCGTTATTGGGCGGGCCATTTTATGTCACCAACATTGTGCCAACCGTTCTGGAGTATTGTCAGGACTTTGTCAGTGGAGAAGGAAAAGAGGGCGTTGGTCCTGATTCGTTACCAGGGCGAGGTCGTCGACTCATCACCTTTACCGATAGTCGACAGGGAACAGCAAGAATGGCGGTGCGCATGCAGCAAGAAGCAGAGCGCAGTCGTTTACGCGGTAGCGTGGTAGAAATCCTGAGCTGGCATCAACGAACACAGACTTCCACAACACCGAATGCCAATGCAGATCTGGAAAAGTTAGCGGCCAGGGCAAAACAGTACCGCGAGCAGGCTGAGGAATATCGAAGCTGGGGAATGCCGGAACAAGCGAAATTGGCAGAAACGCAAGCTGAACAACTTGAACAGGCCATTCAGGCCGCAACCGGTGGTAAAGTTGCGACTATTCTGGTTTCTCGAACCTGGGCGGAAATGGTCAATGAGCTTAAAGATAAAGCCGATATTCGCGGCCCCATTCTGCAATATAACCATTATCTGAAGCCTGAAGTTTTCAATGAAAACGGCGGGCCGCTGAAGCTTTCTGACATGTTGCTTTTCCGGGAATTCATGCGCCGCCCCAAACGGACTAACAGTTTGGAAACGCAAGGATTAGTTCAGGTTGGTTACCAAGGGTTGGAGAAGATACATAAGATCCCGGTGCACTGGCAGGAAAAAGGGCTGACGCTGGATGATTGGCACGATTTTCTCAAGGTTACGCTGGATCTGTACGTTCGTGAAAACAACTTCACACAACTGGACGACGAGTTGAAAAACTGGATTGGTAGCCGTTTTTCATCGAAATTCGTTCGTAACCCGGAATCGAAAGATCCTGTAGATAATCAGAACAAACGCTGGCCACAAATTCGTAACGGCAACCTATCCCATCGTTTAGCGAAGTTGCTCATGTTGGGGGCTGGCTTCAAAACAGCAAATACTGCGACTATTGATATTATCAATACGTGGCTTAAAGAAGCATGGAATCAACTTACAGGGCCACTGGCAGTACTGAAGTCTGATGGCAACCGTTTTTATTTACCGAAAGAACACCTGACATTTTCTTTAATCACGGATGCCTGGATTTGTCCGGTCACCAATAAAATTCTGGATACGGCCTTTAAAGGCTTAACCCCTTATCTGCCAACCCACATTTCGTTTGAACATCTCACCCAGGCGCAATATGACGCTTTTATCGCGCAGAAAGTAACCATGCCGGAAATCTGGAGGCTGGATCGTTCGCAGGAAGACTACGCCCCAGGTCTGGCGAAAGTGCGTGACTGGGTAAGCAAGGAACCGCTGATCATGCAATTACGTTCGGAAAACGTCTGGACGGATATAAACGATCGTGTAGTGGAAGGCGGCTTTTATTACCGCACTGCCGAGCACTCTGCCCAGCAATCGTCAGAACGTCTACAAAGCTACGAAAAGATGTTCAAGAACGGGCAGCTTAATGTTCTCAACTGTTCCACCACCATGGAAATGGGGGTCGATATTGGTGGCATTACCGCAGTGGTGATGAACAACGTACCACCACACCCGGCCAACTATTTACAGCGTGCCGGGCGAGCTGGACGTAGCCAAGAATCGCGCGCGATCTCCTACACGCTATGTAAAGGGAACCCGCACGACCAGCAGGTTTTTGCCAACCCACTCTGGCCGTTTGAGACCATGATCCCGGCACCGATGGTTGCGATGAATTCTGCCCGGTTGGTGCAACGCCATATCAACGCGTTATTGCTGTCTGACTTTTTATGTAACGTCATTGGCGAAACGGATAAAGAGAAAACCAGTCTCGACAGCATCTGGTTTTTCGGTGAAGACGACGGACATTCAAAATGTGAACGCTTTAAAGTCTGGCTTGAACGTCCAGAGCTTGATATCGACCCTGCGCTGGAGCAACTGGTCAAAGGCACTGCGTTACATGGTGCCCGACCCGACCTGCTGCGGGATAAAACATTCAGCGCGATCGATTTCCTGCAACGGCGATGGCTTTCCGTCTATCGTGATCTTGTAGCTCAGGAGTGCGAGTCACAGCCGCAAACGCCTTATCGCAAGCGCATAGAACTTGAGAAAAAACGGCACTGCGGCGAGTATTTGCTACGCGATCTTGCGGCCAGAACTTTCCTGCCAGGATACGGCTTCCCGACAGATGTGGTGACTTTTGATAACTTCACTATGGAAGACTATATCCGTGAAAAATCGTGGAAAAGCCGAGATAAAAAAGATCGCGAAGATAACGTGTCACGCTATAAAGGGCTGCCCTCCCGTAACCTGGGTGTCGCCATCCGTGAATATGCGCCGGGTGCAGAGATTATTCTTGATGGCCGGGTCTTCCGCTCTGCCGGTGTCTCACTGCATTGGCACAATATTAATGCCGACACCAATGAAGCCCAGCGTCTGGATTGTGCTTGGCGCTGTCACAAATGCGGGACCATCGGCTATGAAGAGGGGATGAGCAGTTCCGGGACACTCTATTGTACCAATAGCGCCTGTGGCGAAAAAATCATCATGGATAATCGCCGTCAGGTGCTACAACCTGCCGGGTTTGTGACCGATGCGCATGCGCCAGTGACGAACAATATTGAAAGTATGAAATTCATCCCTGTTGTCCCTGCCTGGGTATTTGTTAAAGCAGAGCCCGTGCCGCTGCCTAATCCGATAATGGGGTATATGGTATCAGGGGCTGATGGGCATGTATTCCAGCAAAGTCTTGGGGAAGGCGGGCATGGTTACGCATTGTGCCTGAGCTGTGGCCGTGCAGAGTCGATGCTGAATGCGAACGATGCACCGAAAAGTATGGAAGCTCACTACCCACCGCGTCCGGGAAAAGCGGATCGCGATAGCCAGAACCACCGTCTGATTTGCCCCGGTTCGACGGCGCTTATGAAGAACGTTACGATGGGAGCATTGGCGCGAACGGACGTCTTTGAAATGGTTCTGCGCAGGCCGCAAAACGGTGAGTATCTCCCGGATAACACGGAAGAGGGGCGAATTGTCGCCATGACCCTGGCGGTTGCACTACGTCAGGCGCTGGCAGGTGTTCTGGGTATCTCCGCCGCAGAACTGGGTTACGCCGTGCGTCCGGTCAGACGGGAAGACGGGCAATCGGTATTAGCCGTTCAGCTTTACGATATGATCAGCGGTGGTGCAGGTTTTGCCTCCAGTGCGCCGTTGCACATCGAGGCTATGTTGCAAGGAATGGTCAAACAATTGGGCTGCCGCCATTGCGATACCTCATGCAGTGAATGCCTGCTCGACTCCCAGACACGCCACGATCACGATTTACTGGATCATAAAGCGGCGCTGGCCTGGCTTGGGGATGACTTCACGTACTACATTGGTTTACCGGCTGAGGAGACATTCTCGCTACCGGATGCCCGTTACTGCCCGGGAGCCATTGGCGATACCATTCGTCGTGCGATTAACGAAGGGGCTGAAAAACTCACGCTGTGGATGAACGGTTCGCTCAATGAGTGGGATCTCTATGCCCGCCAGTTCCGGGCGGCCATTCAGAGCTACCGGGTAAAAGACAACGTCGCTGTCGACCTTGTCATCCCTGCTGGCGTGGATGACCCGGAACTGTTGCATGAACTTTCGCAGTTTACTGCTCTGGGTGTGCGGTTGTGTCATACCGAACAAGAACTGAATTTGCCGATTGTTGCACAAATCGACTTTGCCGATCGCGTGATGACGCTGGCTTCACGCAGCCAGCAAGCAACGATTCCGGGGCCGGGCTGGCATCTGAATGACGAGCTGGTGGTTCGCAGCTTCGGTTATCAACCGGTAGCGCTGAACGAGTTTGTTCTACCAGGCAAAGCCGCGAACTATGTTGAGCGGGTAAAAGACATTCAGATTCACAAACAATTGAATGGCCCGCTTTCGCAGTTCGGACAACGCTTCTGGGACATGCTGTTTAACGGCCATGAAGAAGCGCAGTCTCTGATGAAAAACAAACGAGTAACCCGCGTTCACTATACCGATCGTTATCTGCAAAATCCGGTGGCGTTGGCGCTGCTAGGAACATTACTGAAACCGCTTAAGCCATTACTGACTGATGACGCAGAACTGACGCTTGATACGCTGTTTAAGCCCAAAGCTCGCCTCGGTAACCGACCATCCCATGACTGGATGAGCGAAGCGGATTTTCAGGATTTCGCCGACCAGTGGCTTGCGGCAGCGATGGGAAGAGCAATAGAACTGACGGTGTTCGACTCTTCACGTAATATTCCGCATCATCGTAAGCTGACTGTAACCTTTGAGGATGGTCAGACGTTGAAGATCCGCTTCGATCAAGGAATGGGATACTGGCGTATCGGCTTCCCTTATGTATGGCGTAATTTTGACTTTTCTGATGACGTGACCTTTCAGCTCGGCAAAATGGCGCAAGCCTGCCAGGAGGGGAAGGTGCTTAATAGTGAGGAAAGCTGGGCAACGGATGTACTGGTAGAGGTGATGAAATCTTAATCGATTAGCGCTCCCAACAGTATATTGGGAGCGTTAAAAATGCACGGATCAACGACGTGCAAAAATAACCATTACGCTTTTTTACGTGCGTTTTTTTTACTGCCACTGGCGGCGCGTTCGGCCTTGATTTTTTCTAACAAGGCAGTCGCGCTGTTTTCACCGCTGATGAGATCCGGATTTTCAGCACGCCACTGGGCGGTGAGTTCACCACGGAATGCCTTTGCCAGGATTGACTGAGTCAGGTTGTTGACGCGGGCTAAGGCGTTGTTAACCTGCTTTTCAATGGTGTCGGCGTAGGCGAAGAGCTGTTCGACGCGACGGACGATTTCGGCTTGTTCTGGGAGCGGAGGAAGTAAAAAACTAAGTCCTTTGATTGATGTTTGGTTAATAGTATTTTGTCCTGCACTGGTTGACAAACTATTGCGTAGATAAAATCTACCCTCGCCTTCATTTGCGATATAGGTTAAAAATCTAGATATAATTTTATTCGAATCTAGGCGTAACCGTATAAAATGATCGCAGAACCCTTCAATATCGCCGATTGATTTATATTCAATAAATCTGCCCGCTAGATCTGCACTTCCATTCACTCTTATAACCAAAATATCATTATCGTCTAATGAATATTTACTTTCTTCCTTGGAGTCTAATTTTATTTTTCTTTCATTACCTTTTATTCGCTGAGCATCCTTAAAATCGGCCAATCTCAAGATCGTAATTTCATTACCATCCAAACCTTGCCTCTTAGCTAACCCATTACAGGAGTCGACGATTAAAGCACCCAGATTTGTATTATGCCAGTCAATGAGGCTATGGCTATTTCTAAATGATCTTGTCAGTTTCCCACTCACTGCTGCAGCCAATACCGCCTGACGAAAACGTTTCAGGATTTGTGGAATTTTCTCAAGGCGTGCTTTGGTGCTGCCTACCTGCGCCAGCAGAGTGTCGAGTTTTTCAGCGATGATTTTTTGTTCATTAATAGGAGCACAAGGAAAATCGCAGTCTCTAATTCTAAATAAAGCAAGCTTTGGTTGGCCGCTTGATGTCGTTTTGTCATTAAATTGTTCTATTGTTTTATTAGACGACAAAACAAATTTTAAATATTTTTTGTCAGTACCTAAAATTGAGGATAGCTTTGCTGCGTTTTCTGTTAGGTTAGCATTATCAAGTTGTGAAGGGATCTCGCCGACGAGTCCAATTGTGCCAGCAATGCTAATATATAGGTCATTTTTACTTATGGTATAATTGCTGATAGCAGAAAAAGTTTCTGAATCTAAATACTTAATATTGGATAGGTTTACACTTCCATTTTCGAAGTCAGTAACTCTGATATATGGATATTCTGTCTTTGAATTAAGTAAAGCTTTCCCTTTTGGAAGCCTTTTTCCGCCTTTTACTTCACATATTACGCCGATAGTAGTGTTTACCCACCCCTCCGGCAATTTCCCCGCACTCATTCCTTCACCTCACCAAATTCAGCATTCAGCAACTGGCGCTGCGCATCCGCCTCATCGCCCGCCCCCAGTTCACGCATCAGTGCATCCAGCTCGCCCAACGCCTGCACCAGCTCGCCCATTGCTTCTGCTGCCAGTACGTCCGGTTCAGGCAGGCTGTCGGCGTCGATGCTGTCTTTATCTTTCAGCCAGGAGATATCCAGCGAATCGGATTTGGCGGTACGGATCCACTCGCGACTAAATTTGCGCCAGCGGCTGGTGGCAAGGTGTTGATCGGTGTTTTGGTTCTCTTCGCTGTCGGCAACTTCGCTCTCTTCGGCGTTAAAGCTCCACTCGCCTTCGGTGCGCGGGCTTAAGCCGTGTGGATCCTCGCCATAGACTGTTTCAAACGGCTGCAAGTGCTGTTCGGTAAACGGCGTGCGCTTGCCAAAGCTCGGCATATTGGTACGCAGGTCGTACACCCACACATCGTCGGTGCAGTTCTTATCCTTATTGGGATTCGCCACTGTGCCTTTGGTAAAGAACAGCACGTTGGTCTTCACTCCCTGGGCATAAAAAATACCGGTCGGCAGACGCAGGATGGTGTGCAGATGACACTTATCCATCAGGTCACGACGAATGTCGGTGCCTTTGCCTCCATCAAACAGCACGTTATCCGGCACCACCACCGCCGCGCGGCCGCCGGGGTGCAGGGTTTCGATAATATGCTGCATAAAGCACAGCTGTTTGTTACTGGTCGGGTGCACGAAGGTGCGGGTAATGTTGGTGCCCGCGGCGCTGCCAAACGGTGGGTTGGTGGCGACAATATGCGCCTGCGGCAGGTTTTCGCCGTCGCTACCCAGGGTGTTACCCAGACGGATCGCACCACCGTGGTCGAGGTTACCTTCAATATCGTGCAGCAGGCAGTTCATCAGCGCCAGACGGCGGGTGCCGGGAACCAGTTCTAGACCGATGAATGCACGATGGATCTGGAAATCCTGGGTGTCGCCATCAAGGTCATCGAGATCGTTGGTCTGCGATTTAACGTAGCGGTCGGCTTCAATCAAAAAGCCCGCTGTACCCGCTGCTGGGTCCTGTACCACTTCGCGCGGCTGCGGCTTCAACAGATGGATAATGGTTTTGATCAGCGGACGCGGGGTGAAGTACTGGCCCGCGCCGGATTTTGTTTCGTTAGCGTTTTTCTGCAGCAGTCCTTCGTACATATCACCGAAGTCGTCGCGGGATTTACCGTGGCTGCCGTTGTACCAGTCCAGTGAATCCATATTGCTCACCAACTCGGTCAACTGCTTTGGCTGAGTGATGGTGGTGTTGACGTTCTGGAATACCGCCTGCACCAGCTTTTTCTCGTCTGCGCCCAGATGCACCAGCAGGTTACGGTAGAATTGCAACTGCTCCTGGCCGATGCGGGATTTCAGGTCATCCCAGCGGTAACCCTCTGGCAGGTATTCCGCTTCCTGGCCAGTCTCTTTGCACATTTTCAAAAACAGCAGCGAGGCGAGTTCATTCACGTAGTTTTGATAGGAGACACCGCCATCGCGCAGGTTGTCGCACAGCTTCCACAGCTTGGCGACCAGATCGTTATTGTTCATTGTGGGTTCCGTGAATTAAGCAGCGGCCCCCATTTATCGGGGCCACAGAAGAAGGAATTGTCGGGGATGATACCTTGTCAGGCCAGTTCATCCCATATGTAATCGCTGAATTTATCGAGCAGGGTATCGAGATTATCGTCAAAGGTCCTTTGCAGCATCGCCTTCCCGCCGCGACGGTGGAAGTTGCCGGTTTTGAACACATCGTCGTCAAGCACCACTTTCTCTTTCAGCGCGGTGGCTAAACGGTCGAGCCAGCTAAGCTGTTCGCTGTTCCAGTCGTTTTCGTTATTAATACGCTCCAGCGCGTGATCGACGCGTTGCTCAAACGGCTTCAGCGCATCACCTACCGCCGCACGGCGAATATGTCCAATCAGACGGGCGGCGATATCTTCATTGCGCGTCTCTTTCCACGCTTTGCGCAGGGAAGACTCTTCAAAATGCTGGCGATCAAACCACTCCTGTAACTCGACCAGCCCTTTGCGGGTGAGATCGTGAGGGCGATTGATCACAGCCTGCAATGCAGGCTGTGCGTTGGGGGAACGTTGCACCAGCGAATCAAAGGCTTCGAGGAAATCCTGCGGCGTATCGTAATCACCGTACAGCGATTTAACACACACTACCTCATCGTCGATATCGAGGAAGATCGGCGCATCGTTCAGATTGTTGATGTCTATCTTCAGCTTTTCCAGACGGGCAATAAAGCCAGGCAGTTTGTTAAAGACTTCAGCACTCCAGTGCGGCCCTTTTTCCCGTAGGCGTGAGGCGAAGCTGCTAAAGTTAACGCCCGCCGCGTCCTGGCATAGCTCATCCAGACGACGCACCTGTTTATCTATCGTTTCGCTGCGGTCACGGTTAAACGTTGCCAGGCCGATAATGCGCTGGAGCTTCGCCACCAGTTGTTCATGGCTGTGCTCGGCAAAACTGCGGCCGTCCGCTTCGGTGATTTTATAGGTTTCAGAGTCGGTGATTTCATTCACCAGCGTTTGCAGTTCCACTTTCGGGCGCACCACCACCGGACGCATGGTATCGACACTCTCCAGCGTGCTGTAGATATCGACGCAGTCGAAAATCTTAAAGCTGGTTTTCGCCACCGCCGGACATAGACGCGTAGCACGGCCTTTCATCTGCTCGTACAGAATGCGGCTGCGTACCTTGCGCAGGAAGACAATGTTACAGATCGACGGAATATCAACGCCGGTGGTCAGCAGGTCGACGGTAACCACGATATTGGGCAGCCGCTCTTTGTTAAAGCGGGTGATCATGGTTTGCACTTTCCGCGCGTCTTTATCGGCATCACCGGTGATCTTGATGATCGCGTCGTGCTCCAGTTGCGGATACTTTTTCTTAAACGCGGTACGCAGTTCTTCCACCACCATATCGGCATGGGCATTGGTGACGCAGAACACCAGCGTTTTTTGCTGTCCGGTGGGGTTAAGGTAGTTGGTGAGTTCGTTACAGACGGCGCGGTTAAACGCCGGTATCACCAGGCCACGGTTAAAGTCGGCTACCTCAAAATCCTGATCGTCTTCCAGAGTATCGTTAATCACTTCACCTTGCGGGCTGATGCGCTCAACCTGCTCGCCTTTGGAGAGATAAACGCCATCTTGCGCGTTGCGGGTGGTGATCTGAATCGGCGGATCCTGGTCGTTCAGATAACCGTCGATTACCGCAGTACGGTAGGTGTAGCGGTAAACCGGTTCACCGAAAATCCCCACCGTATGCAGCGCTGGCGTAGCGGTCAGGGCAATTTTTACCGCATCGAAGTGGTCAAGAATACGGCGGTAAGCAGAGACGTAATCAAGTTGGCTGCGGAATTGCAATTCGCCCTCGGTCTGCTCTTTATCGAGAATATAGCCGCGGTGCGCTTCGTCGACGACGATACAGTCGTAACGGGCAACTGGCATCGGTTCATCCGATTGCAAAGTGCGTTTGACCAGCGACTGAACCGTGGCGACGTGAATTTTAGTGCTATCTTCCGGGAATTTATCTGTCAGCCCTTTGATGTCAAAAATGCTGTTGAAGGTGTCCCCGTTAATACGCGTATCTTCAAACGCCCCCAGCGCCTGCTCGCCGAGCGAGCGACGGTCAACCAGGAACAGGATGCGTTTGAAACGCTGGGACTGGATCAGGCGGAACATCAGGCCAATTGCGGTGCGGGTTTTACCCGTACCGGTGGCCATAGCCAGCAGGATCTCTTGCTGGCCATTGACGATAGCCTTTTCCACCGCGCGAACGGCATCTTCCTGATAATAGCGCAGGCCCAGCTCGCTCATCCCGGGGTTATCGGCAAACCACTGATTTTGTTTCTGCGGGTCGCTGCCTAGCATCTCCAGCAGCTCTTCCGGGCGATGCCATTCCGGCAGCGCTTTCGACATGTTACTTGCGTGGCGGACGTCTCGATACCAGATGCCGCTTTTCGTCTTCATCGCCGCACGGTATTCACGCCCGTTGGTGGAGTAGCAGAAGGGGATTTTAAAGCGCTGTTTGCCGCTGGTGTCCTGCCAGCTGATTTCATACACCGGTGCAGCTTCGTGTACTTCGTCTGGGGCGTAGTGCTCCAGCAGTGTGTCGCGTAAGAACACGTTATCGAAGTATTTACTGTAGCGATACGACTCATTGAGTTTGCCGGGAACGTCGATATTTTTACGTTTCGCTTCAACCACCGCGATGGGCTTGAGGCCGACGAACAGAACGTAATCCGCAAAGCCCTGCTTACCGGTTTCATCTTTGCCGGTTGGCCACTCAGCAATTGCTTTATTAACACCCGGCTCCGGGCGTGCACCTTTGGCGAAGCGCAGCGCTTTACTGTCCGCCTGCCAGCCCGCTTTACGCAACTGCGCGTCAATCAGGAAGCGGCTCTCTTCTTCGCTAAGGTTGATCGCACGCTTGATGGCCTGATCGGTGATCTCTTTATGGTATGCCTTACGTTCCTGTTCGGTCTGTTTCGCTAGCTCGGCGTCTTTTGCCGCGAGCTGGGCCTCCAGCGCGGCAACGCGAGCTTTAGTTTGCGCGTCGGTTTCCTGCTGCTTACCTTCGAGAATAGCAATGTAGCCGTTGAGTGCGACTAACCTCTGCTGCTGTGCTTCCAGTTCGGCTTGGCTGTGGGCTTTCTCTTGCGTCTTTTGTTCCAGTTGCTGTTTGAGCGACAGGACTTCGGTGTGATAGCGATCCTCGCCGGGTTCAGGTAAAACAAAAACCGGAACCGGGAAGTCGTAATCTTTGGTCACCAGACGGTAGTACCATATCCCCAAACGGAAACCGAGCCGCAGGCACATCTGGGCGTCGTCAAGATCGTTATGGTACTCGTGTACCGCCTGGTTCCCAATTCGGCGCAATTTGTGGAATACAGAAAGGATGTTGTCATCAACGAAGGCAATTTTGCCCAGTTCACGCAGAAGATCGTGTTGATTCTCACAGAGGGGGATATCTAGCAGCAAGCCAAGATGTTTAGCCGTCGATTCGCCAAACATACGCATTTTAACCAGCGTGGTGTTGGGATCATCCGGGTAGTTATTTTCCGCCGCACAGGCGATGGCATAGGTGAAGTCGTTGACGCCCTTCAGGAACTCAAAATTGGATTTAGTCATCATTAAGTATTGATCCATCGCTGTGCAGGCCTATCCGTACATTTACGCCCGTAACATTTTATCTTAGCTTTCCGCATCTTCCCGGGCAATGACCAACGTCACAGCAACTGGCTAATTCTTAAACGCAAACAAATCGCCTGCCGTTAAACACTGCGCTTTCTTGACTGAATGGCAATTCATCACGCAGATCGGTAATCAGTTGCGAAGCTCGCACCAACAGCAAACGAAAAGGCAGTTCAAAATTTGTGGCGTAATCCACATTCAGCAACGCGATACGCAGACGCTCGGCACCTCCGGCTTTTATCAGACGACATTCTTCGATGACTTCAGCCCACTGCTGAGTAATTCTTGGCATTTCATTAACTTCCGCGAAGCTATATTTTTCGATCTGGTAATCAATACCTTCGACTATGCTGGTTACCCGTCGGTCATTTTATCAATGGCCTACGATAACCGGAAGCCAATTTGATGTTGGTCTTGAGGTGGCGCACTGCGCCAGAGCCACCACTGCAAGCTACCGGTCTCACCACTTTATTACGGTAATTCGTTCAATGAAGGCCATCGACAAAATACCCTGCACTACACCTAACGCTAATAAGGCGTTAGAAGAATACCAGCAACTGCTTACCTGGTTGCTGAACCACTAGAACTCAACGATACGCCGTACCACGATCCGCAAGCTATCACCCAACAGATTGAATACGGAATGACAGTACGGGAAACCATCAACGAGCTGGTGGAGAAATTCGACCTGGTACGCATGGACCGCCCCGGCTTCAGTCTGCTGGCTCAGGACCCGACGCTGAGTGGTGGGGATATGCTACGCGCCCGCAGTGCGCTAGGGCTGCGAAACCCTATAAATCGCCGACTCGCCTGATACTCCTACTCACCTCAATGATCTACCGACGCGCCAGCCTCATTGCTGGCGTTGTGCTATTTAAGGAAAACTCGCAATGAAAAATCTCGAACCTGACACCCCACCCACGGCTCCGATCTGGGGTCTGCAATGTGCTATTACGCCACGTCTGGGAGCCCGATTGGTCCAACAGGGGCGCCGCCTGCATTTTCTCGCTGACCGCGCCGGTTTGATCGGCACGTTCACACCCGAAGCCCTCAAGGCTCTCGATGTGGCTTTTCCGGTGCTGATTGAAAAACTGGAGAACTATCTGTGCTCCGGTGAGCTCGATCCACGTCGCCAACATTGTGTCACTGTTCAGCATGCAGGTTTTACCTGTGAAGCGGATACGCTGGGCAGTTTTGGCTATGTGTATATCGCGGTCTACCAAGCGGCACTGTCGCCCCTTGCAGAGTGATAACCCAGACAGGCACAGAACATCCTATCCCAACCTTTCCCCCAGCCCGCTCAGATGCGGGCATTTTGTTTTTGAGGATCCCGGTTATGTCTCATGCATTAAATATGGTTACTGAGACCCTTGAAGTTATTACTGCTCACACTTAGCCTATTTGCTCGACCGACATTGAACGCTTGGTCACAGGCAGTGAGGTTACTCTGAAACAGATTGAAGCGCTGATGGTTCAACTGCAGGAGATTGGCAATCTGATAATGAGTATCGGTGGCGGTAAGCTGGAAGATTGGGTAGTACAACCTGGTCACCGTTACGGATGCCATCTCACTTTGGAACAAGATAAAGGCCTTGCTGCTATCACTCGCCAGATCGCAAGCTCTGGCAAGACCTGATGAATCGTTCTGGAATGCTTTCGCTGATGGATGCGCAAGCCCGCGACCAGTGGTACAAGAGCCTGGAGAGTAAAGACCTGCCCGCCATCAGTGAAGAAAGCATCTACAGCACGTTTGAGCAGTTGCACCATGATAAAGGGGAGGTGTTCGAGCGTGGGGTGATCAATGTTTTTAAAGCGCTTTCATGGGATTACAAAACCAATAATCCTTGTTGCTTCGGCAAGAAAATCATCGTCAGCAATTTGGTCAACTACAACCAATGGGGATTTACGCTGAACCACGGTTACCGACGTGACCAACTGGCGGATCTGGAGCGGGTGTTACATTTGTTGGATGGCAAACCACTACCTGATAACCGCGGGGATATCACTAGCCGGCTATATGAGCATATCTTTGCCAATAGGCTGGTGGCTAAGAAATATCAAGATGACTACCTGAGCATCCGGTACTTTATGAAAGGACCGGCGCATATCGTATTCAGTAAACCGAAGTTGATTGATAGGATGAACGGGATTATTGCGAAGCATTATCCAGGGATGCTAGCTGAAAAATAGTTTGAGTGTCGTTACGGGTGAAAGCATAACTAAAGGAGAAATGGCAGGACATACACGCCTGTATTCAGCCGAAGCTGAAACGATCAAGACGTCATGCTTTCACCTGTAATGGTCTCAAAATTTTTGTTGTTTACTATCAGTCTGATAGAGCGCTGTGCTAATGATTGTTTAGCACGGGCAACGGTTGTAGTGCAAATTAGGCCTGATAGTTTGCTCAGTACCATAAGCGGACATGGCTAATTCATCACTGCATCAATCATAGGGGCAGATTAGTGGGTACTATAAGTTGTCAATCGACATCACTGTGTATAGCTTATGCACTATAAATTAAGTGATAGGCGTTATGACATGGACATTAATGAATTTCCACCTGGGGTAATCGAACATCTTGGCTGGTATGTATACCGTCTGATTGACCCAAGGGACGGCAGTACGTTCTACGTAGGAAAGGGGAAAGATAATCGTGTATTTGCTCATATGCGCGGTGAGGTCGCAGCAGTTGATGATGAGTTACTTAGTAACAAGCTCAAGCAACTTCGAGAGATCAGATTAGCAGGTCTTGAGGTTATTCATGTTATCCATCGACACGGTATGGCTGACGAAAAGACCGCTTACGAGGTTGAAGCAGCACTCATAGACGCTTACCCCGGTTTGACTAACATCATGAACGGTGCTGGCAGTAATGAATTCGGTGCTGCACACATCAAAGAGTTAATCGCTACGTATCAGCCTGAAACAATTGTTTTCCAACATAAGTCCCTGATGATATCCGTTAACAGGAGTTCAAAGGATATTGATCTCTATGATGCTGTGCGTTTTAGCTGGCGTATCAGCGTTGAACGCGCCCGTAAAGCTGAGGTTATATTGGCTACAGTAAGGGGAATCGTGAGGGGAGTATATGTTGCTGATGAGTGGCTCAAGTCAACCCGTGAGAATTTCCCAGAGATGCCTTCATGGGACGCAGACGATGAGTTTGAAGCTACTCAACGTTCCCGTTTCGGATTCCGAGGTAGGGTGGCATCTCCTAAGATCACTCAGCTTTATCTCGGCAAGAAGATTCCTAATGATCTCAGAAAGAAAGGCGCTATGTCTCCTGTAAGATATTCACCAGGATTTTGATTTCTGAATGAAGCAGGATTTCAGGTCATAGCTCTTTCTCGCTCATGATGCCCCTTGGGTGGCGTCATGATTGGCACCTCAGTGCCATAACCTGACATTGAATATTAAAGTACTATTCTTAGGAAAGAAGAAAATTAATTTAATTTTCATTTTTTAAAAAATACGGCGTAAAAATAAACGCCGTTTCAAAATTAGAATGATACTTTCGATTTTAGCAATTTAGCAGCCAGTTCAAAATCTATTTCTCCTGTTTCTGACTCAGTTGCAAGTGTGTAAAGAACTAAAGTATATGTATCCCCTAGCATCTTAGTGATTGCACTCGCAGTTGTTGCAGATATTGCGCCTCCTACAACACTACCAACACCGGGAATCATCTTAAGTAAACCAGTAACAATAGCCCGTCCAACAAAAACTGCACCGCCAGCACCAACTAATGACGTAACCATTGTAGTAAGAGCGGCTCTGGATACATCCATCCCGAACGTGTAACTAATCTTAGCTATCATCCCCACTTGTATGGGCACTAATGTAAATGCGTCTGAGAATGGTACAGGTATTGCAGCTGCGGTTGCAGCTAGAGCTGTGGCCGCTAATACCTCTTTACTAGCTTGCTCTTTTTTTATATCCAATGCCTTTTTATTTTTAATTGACAAAGCATTGGAGAACGCCTTTTTTTGAGCTTCGGGGATAACCTCGTAAGATACTTGAATCAACTCATCAATGCCTTTAACCTTTCTGATTCCTATTATCTCGTCCGTGTCATCGTCATCATAAATAACTTCTTCTATGGCTCGTGTAGAACAGACTGCATGACTGTAGTTTTTAAATGCTTTTCTAACTTCGTCAGTGAATTCGTTATTTTTAAATGCATTGGTTTTTGTCAGAACGACAATTACTGGTATACCTTTGCTAACAAGATATTTAGCTATATCTATTTCAGCCTCTTCGTATCTTTTTCCTGTGTCATTTATACATAACCATGCAAGGTGAACATAGTTTTCTGATAGTTCACTGCTGTTATTTTCATTAATATATGACTCTATATTAAATCTTGTTTTTTCATAATCAGCGACCTCAAGCCCTTGGGTGTCAATAATTTGCAAAGGAACGCCAGCTTTCTTAATAACTTTAATGTTGTCTGTAACTGGTTTGCCAACACCTGTTTTAGCAAAATTCCCTCTAAACACACCATTTATAAGAGAACTTTTACCAACGCCTGTTTTACCTATCACTATAATGTTAGCTACTGGCATATCTTTGACTGCATCATTCAAGATGGTATTTATATCTATATTCACGATTGTCATCCTTCATCCAAAACTTTCTCAATCTTATCGTGCAACCACCAGATTGTGAAAAGATAAATAGTATTAAGGCGAAAAAATGTACTGCTATGTTAGCGTGATCTGGTAGTGATCAATCATTGTTTAGCTTTTATGTCCGCTCTTCGCTCATAGCCTCCAGTAGGTTGCTGTTGGCAACTCCTGTACCACCTGCAAAACCTTCAGTTATGCCAAGGGATTTTTTATTGAGCTCCATCAAAATGAATTCCACTTTTTCAGTTGCTTTCTTCCTGAGTTCTTCCACATCAATTTTTTCTTTAGTAGCCATAAGTAACCTCTGTAAAATCTGTTGCTAGTGGGATAGGTAAGCTAGCAACTAGCATATTAAATTTAAACACTTTACGATGTATGAATAACCAGTAAATTTTTATGTTTTGTAACCTTTTGAATTTACGCTCATTGAAAATCCCCTCAAAATGTCATGCCTCCTTTTAATTTGGTGCATCAAGTTACACTTCAAACACCATAGCGCTTATTTCCTCCAGATGTAATACAGTAACGTCCGCCTCTGGGGCCTATACATACGTTGCCTGATGAGCAAGAACAGGAAGAGCTATAATTCTGTGGCTGCTGATGCCGAGGCGTTCTTGGCTGTTCAATTCGTTGTTGCTTTGGAATAGGCGTAGGTTGGGATGGGGCCCTTTTTATGTAACATTCTGAGGTTTCACATAAATAGCTAGCAGATACCCAGCGTTCTTCCTCTTGATCTTTGCTTATCCTACTCCATGAAGAAATCTGTTCATACACTCTTACCTGGGCACCTCGCTTTAGAGATTGAATCGTATTTCCGTTAGGAGCATTACGCACTTTCAATGTGTCGGCATTAATATAATATGCTTTCGATTTCTCATCAGTAAGTATATTTGATGTTGAATTGTGGCTGGTAAGAGTTGACGGCGGATTAGGTTTTGAGAGTGGTGTGGCATTGCTTGTTTGTGTTTTATCATTTTTCGCAAAAAGCCAAAATAGAAAAAGAATAACCATGAATCCTACAGTTTTATTTTTCATTCCACACCTATCCCTCGTATGTGAAAAAACAATATACCGCAAACAGGTGTGCTAAAAATGTGTCGTTTGTCATACATTTTGTACATCGGACATCAAGTGAAACCTAAAGGTTTTCTTACGTTTTTTCCTCGTTTGACTATCACTTACCACTAGCATTGTGATAAATGTATGAGTCATTAATCAGGATTTAGCCATGGAGTACAAGGATGACCCAGGTTTCAGAACCCCGCTGTGTTTTCACTGAAGGCAGCGTTACTTTGCCTGCCGGATACCGTGAGCAGACCGTCAATATTCTGATCGCCCCCTCTGGGCCATCCCTTAACATCTCCCGTGACCAATTGCGCCCCGACGAAGACTTTGCCGCTTACCTGGCCCGCCAGCGTGAGGTGTTGCAAAAAGGCTTGCGCAAGTACCAGGCTCTCGACGAACAGCCCGCCGTATTGGGCGATGGCCTGTTCCACGGCATTACGCTGCTTTCCCGCTATCATCCGCAAAAGGGCCAGACGCTGCACCAACGTCAGGCTGTATTCCCTGTCACGGCTTCTAACGTGTTGATTTTCACGCTGGCGAGCTCCCAGGCCTTGACTGAGCAGGATGAAGCTTTCTTCTCAGCCTGCATGAGCAGTTACCAACACCCGTAACCCCCCCACATATCGTACAAGGACAGGAGCGAATACCATGCTGGAAGCTGCACGGGTCGGTGATGCCATCGGCCATTCGGGTGCTCTCGCCGGGTTGATTGGCGGAACGATCCTAGGTGGTCTCATTAACGTTGCCGGGGGTATTCTGGGCGGCTTGTTGATTGGAGCCGGTTGTGCCGCTGCCTGTCTTGGCGTGGGTTTTTTGCTGATTGGGGCGGGAATTGCGGTTGGTATGGCAGCTAATGCTTTGGGTGAAAAGGCGCGGGATGCATGTGTCGAGGCTGGGGTCAGTTCGATGAGCCCCAGCGGGGACATCCGAACCGGGTCGGGCAATGTCTTTATAAATGACAAGCCCGCCGCCGTCGCTACCTTGAGCACCGTAGCCTGTGACAAGGACAAAGTGCAGCAGGTGGCGCAGGGCTCTTCCTCAGTGTTTATCAACGGCCTGCCTGCCGCCCGCAAGGGCGATAAAACCACCTGTGATGCGACCATCATGGCCGGTTCCTCCAACGTGTTTATCGGCGGTGGCACAACGACCACGGAAAATATCAGCCCGGAAATCCCTGAGTGGGCCTACACCGTTTCCGACCTGACGATGTTTATAGCAGGTCTGGTCAGCGCGAAGGGCGCGGTGGGCCGTGGGCCAGGTGCCGTTCAACGGTTGTTGAGCAAGATACCGGGGGCTGACAAGGTGGCTAGAGTGCTCTGTTGGTTAGGGCCGCTGGCGATAGCCGTTCCAGTGATCGGTATTCTGGCCAACCCGGTAGATGTGACTAGCGGGCAAAAATTCCTCAATGATGACGATGACCTAGACTTCACCCTCGATGGTGAATTGCCGTTGTTCTGGCAACGTAGTTATCTCAGCAGCCATGCAGCGGAGAGCGTACTGGGGCTGGGCTGGAGCCTGTTCTGGGAAAGCGAACTGCGGCAGGTGGAAGAGGGCATCTTGTGGCGTAACACCTACGGGGATTTTATCCCGTTCCCTGAGGTACCCGTTGGTCATCGTACCTTCTGCCCCGATCAGCAGTGCTGGCTTACGCATAAGGAAGATGGCACGTGGTGTATCAGCGATGCCGGTGAACTGCGTTATCACTATCCGGCCTTCGACGCCGAGGGCCGAGCTCCCCTGAGTGCCATCAGCGACAACGTTGGCAACCAGCAGTCATTCCACTACAACGAACAACGGCAGATGGATATCATCACCCGTACCGGTGGCCAGGCCCTGCGTTGTGAATATCACCCCGAACTCAACCGTTTGATAGCCGTGTGGCAGCAAACTCTGGCGGGTGAGGTGCAGCGCGTTCGTTACCAGTATAACGACGCAGGCCAACTGGTCGCGGTGCAACACCGAGGTGAAGCAGTGATGCGTCGCTTTGGCTGGGATGAACAGAACGGTTTGCTGCTATGGCATGAGAATGCCACCGGGTTTCGCTGCGACTACCAGTGGCAGGAGATGGAGGGTATCTGGTGCGTCACCGAACACCATACCAGCGAGGGTGATGGCTATCAGCTGGCCTATGATGAAGAACGCAATCTACGCACCGCCACCTACCAGGATGGCAGTCAGGCGGTGTGGGAACTGGACGAACACCGTCGCGTCAGCCGTTACACCGACCGTACCGGCAACCCGCATCAGATGCTGTGGGATGAAGCCGGTCTCCCCGCCGGTTACCGCTCGCCGCTGGGCCATCTGCGCCAATGCCAGTGGGATGAACTGGGCAGGCTGGTGTCCGTCACCGATGCCAACGGAGCCACCACGCGTTGGCAGTACCAACGCAACAGCGATCGGCAGACCTTTGTATTTTGGCCAGATGGTATTGCAGAACGTACCGTCTGGGATGAACAAGGTCGGGTGGTGCAGGAAACCGACCGGTTGCTGCAATCGACGCACTATCATTATCCACACACCCATACGCTGCTGCCAGATCGCGTCACCGATGCGCGGGGTGGCGAGAGCCAGCTAAGCTGGAATAGCCAGGGGCAACTCACAGGCTACATCGACTGTTCCGGACAACCCACTACTTGGCGCTATGATACGCTGGGGCAGATGGTCTCCCGCAGCGATGCATTGCAGCAGGAAACTCGCTACCAGTATAACGACGTAGGCCAACTGGCCACACTGACCCTGCCGGATGGTTCAACGGAGCAGTTTGACTGGTCTGATGCGGGGCTGCTGCTCAGCCATCAGCAGGGGCAAAATCTGCCGCGCCACTGGCATTACAACGCACGCGGGCAAACCCTGAGTGCTACCGACCGCCTGAACCGAACTCTGCGTTACGAGTATGACGTGGAAGGCCGCCTGCTCAGCCTGGATAACGCCAACGGCGGTATCTATCGCTTTACCCGCGATGCGGAAGGTCGCTTGCAGGAAGAGCAGCGCCCGGACGATACTCGCTACGGTTACCGTTTTAATTCCGATGGGCAGGTTGCCGAAGTCGTACAGCGTGGTACCGCAGACACGGAAGGACATCGCCCGGAGAAAGTCAGTCAACTGACCTACGATGCGACGGGCCAGGTTATTGCACGTCAGACGCAGACCGAGCAGGTTATCTATCAATGGAACCTGATGGGTGGTTTGCTCAGCGCCAGCCGTACACCTACGGAGCAGGGGCAGAGGCTAGGTATCCAGCCCAATACCGTGAGCTTTGAACGGGATGCGTTGGGTCGGGTGATTCGAGAGCATAACGGCGTAGAAGCACTGAGCTATCAGTATGATGCGCTGGGTAACCTGACTACACTCGGCCTGCCGAACGATGACCAGTTCCAGTGGCTGCATTATGGCTCTGGGCACGTCACTGCCATCCGTTTCAATGACCAGATAATCAGCGAGTTTGAGCGCGATGCTCTGCACCGTGAGACCAGCCGTACTCAGGGAGCTTTGACGCAACACCGGCGATATGACCGCCTGGGTCGTCGCCAGTGGCAGAGCAGTATCAGCAATCGCCTCACCGATGCACTCACCTCCCCGGAGCAAGGGATTCTTTGGCGAGCTTATCATTATGACGATATGCATGAACTGGCCGCCGTAGAGGACAGCAATCGGGGTATGCTGAGCTATGGCTATGATGTTGAAGGTCGGCTACGTAGCGTCTATTCGGCACAAAGCGATCATACCTCTGTGCATTATGATCAGGCTGATAACGCCTTGCTACTGCCATTACTGACACCGGAAAGTTCACCGTATGTCCGTGGCAGCCAGCCTTATAGCGATAACCGGTTGACCCGCTGGGAAGAATGGCAGTATCAGTATGATGCCTTCGGCAATATGTCGGTCAGGCAGAAAGGTCCTGGCAGCCAGCACTATCGCTATGATGCAGATAACCGTCTGGTGGGGGCGAAAGGTGACGGGCCGAAGGGACTGTTTGAAGCGCAGTACCACTATGATGCTCTGGGACGCCGGTCCAGTAAGGTGGTCACTCTCCGTCAGGAACGGCGTGAGACCCATTTCTTGTGGCAAGGATTGCGGTTGCTGCAAAGCCGTACTGACGATCACCAACAAACCTACTGCTATGACCCGAACGAAGCCTATACACCGCTGGCCTGCATTGAACGGCACTACAGTGGGGATAAACTGTACTGGTATCACACCGACCTGAATGGTTCACCACAGGAAGTGACTAACGCGCAGGGTGAGATGGTGTGGTCGGGGCAGTATGGGGTGTTTGGCCAGGTAACACGACAGACCGATGCGATGTGGCGTAATTTCAGCCAGCCACTGGGAAGGTTCCGCCAACCACTGCGTTATGCCGGGCAATATCTGGATGAGGAGACGGGGCTGCACTACAATACTCATCGGTACTATGCACCGGAAGTCGGCAGGTTTACGTCACCAGACCCGATAGGGCTGGCGGGAGGGTTGAACCTTTACCGATACGGGCCTAATCCACTTGTATGGATAGACCCATTGGGTCTTAGCAGTTTTGATCCATTTATGCATGGTGAAATAACTGATTTCCCTAAAGATCTGCATTTTGGGCAAGATCGAATAGCGCCAAACTTTAGTAACATTGGTAGCCAGGCTCCATCTTCAATAGCTGGGAGATCGATTGCTGATGTGGCAAGTGATATTAGAGTAGGAAAAATCAATCCTGATGTTTTGGTTATTTCTTACACGATCGATCCTGTCAGTGGCAAAGCTGTAACCTTGAACAACCGTGGTTTGGCTGCTTTGGTTGAATCTGGAAAACTTCCGCAAAATGCTATTTATGTACCTTATGAGCATGTCCCTAACCATTTGGTTATGGATATAAAAAATAGAGCGCCATCCAGATCGATAAACGTTACTAGAAATAAAGATGGCTCAGGTGTTATCAGAAGGATAGGTCGTTGTTAACTAAATAGGGGTGTGATGATGGCAATGCAATTAGTTCCTGAGAAAGTTGAGTTTAGAATATCGACCACTGATCTTGAGGCTGTCTATACAGAGTCAAGTGGCGTAAAGCTAAGACTTGATGCGCAAAGAATTGATGATGTGAAAAGTGAAGTGTATAGGGAAGTTGAGTTAACATTTTTTGTTGTAGCAGAACTGAGATGCATTACTTTGAATTTTTTTGATAATCATTACGATAGCGTTGAAATCAAAGGTTACATTGACAACGAAATGGCTTTTTGGGAAGAAAATGGTTATCACCCGAATCCTCAATTTTATCAGGTGGTAAATTCTGATATCCTTGGAAACAAAAATAAGCTATTTGATCCTAATGATCGTCTGGATTTGAAGCATTATCTGATTATAGGCAATGACAGCTACCTAGAGATTATTGCTTCTACGTATGAAGTTAGATATTTATAGCTGGGTTTTTTTGGAGAGGTTTTTATTCGATTAGAAAGCGAATAAATATCGTTCTACTTCATTTATATACGAAGTAGAAGTGCTATTATTAATTAGATCGCAAACTCTGGCAAAACCTGATGCATCGCTCTGGAATGTTGTTGCTGATTGATTTGCAAGCACGCGACAAGTGGTACAAGAGCTTGGAGAGTAAAGATCTGCCCGCTACCAGTGAAGAAAGCATCTACAGCACGTTTGAGTAGTTGCACCATAATAAGGGGGGAGGTTTTCGAGCGTGGGGTGATCAATGTTTTTAAAGCGCTTTCATGGGATTACAAGACCAACAATCCCTGTTGCTTTGGCAAGAAAATTATCATCAGTAATCTGGTTAGCCACAACAAATGGGGGTTTATACTGAACCACAGTTACCGGCGTGACCAACTGGCGGATCTGGAAAGGGTGTTACACTTGTTGGATGGCATATCGCTGTCTGACAGCCGAGGGGATATTACTACTCGTTTATATGAGCACATTTTCGCCAATAGGCAGATGGTATACGTTACTACATGAAAGGATCGGCCCATATTGTATTCAGAAAACCCGAATTGATTGACTGTATGAATGAAATTATCGCTAAAAATTATCCAGAGATGCAAGCCACAAGATAGTTTGAGTGTCGTATGTTTGCTACGGTAAATATCGGAATTTACAGTGTGAATGCAATGCTGATACATTGTTAATTTAATGTGATTGATTGTAATAAGGATGACTATAATAGCCAGCATAATGGCATCTATTTATTGTAAGCATGGCGAGCTATAGAGGTTATTCAATGTATAAGCATCGAATTGTATTCCATGAATGCTTTGCGTTAACTAAACTGTTCAATAAAAAGATGAGCCAGAATGTACTGAATTTTTTACAGTACCACCAATACCGACATACACTACGGAATAAATCTTGTTCTTAACATACACTAAAACCGATATTGTGCTATAAGTCACTGATTTTTTAATTCACCACGATAACATAATAAAATCCTACCGTCATATATAAATCGGTAGTTTAGGTTTGACTTGCGGTACCTAGCCGTAAATCTTGCGTTTTACGCCAATCTGGATTAGGCAAAAATGGAAATTAAATATGATTGAGAAAATTGTTGATATAACTATTCCACTACTATGGGGCGAGCAACGTTTTACTAAAAAACAATGGGGCTCCATAAATTATATTGTTGGTCCTAACGGGACTGGAAAGACTCTTTTTGGTGAGCAGTTAAAAAATAAATTTAGTGATGGTGGGTTTACTGCAAGATACTTAAGTGCAGAGCGGCTTATCGGCCTTGAGAAAAAATATGAAGGAAGATTTGGTGGTGCTACGCTAGCTCAGGGGTTTGATATATCACATTTTGATGACTATAAAAAAAGGGCTGAAGAGCGCGGCTTCTCGTCATCGGGAATTATATTGCTAAAAGAAAGGCTTGATATTCGCATAAAGATCGAGGCATTACTGTCAGATGTATTTGGGAAGACAATACGATTATCAGAACAAGGTGGTTTCCTAAAGCTGATGATGCAAAATAAAGTGTTAGGGGATGAGTATGGTTTAAGTGAAAGTGAATGTCATGGCCTAAAGGAGTTGATTACCTTACTTACTTTTTTGTATGATCCGACAAACAATTGCATTATTTTTGATGAGCCTGAGCTTCATTTACATCCTCAATATCAGTCGTTCTTTCTTGAAGAAATACGCAAGGTTGCTGGGGATCCTCTGAAAGACTCAAGTAAGAAAATTGTTTTCATAATAACGCACTCCCCTTACTTCATAGATGTAAAATCACTTGACGACTTAAAGAGCCTACTGATCTGTGGGCCAGGAAAATCTCCAACATACATTTCTGATTTAGATGATAATGATAAATATATTTTAAATCGATTTCTACCTAGATTTAATACTCATCATAAGCAATTCTTTTTTTCGCCTAACCCAGTTTTCGTAGAGGGTTATACAGACCAGCAGATAATATCTCTTCTTTTTGAAAAAATTGGAATAAACATTGGTGCTTCAGGCTCGTGCGTAATTGATGTTGGAGGTAAAGATGAACTTGGTGTATTTTACAGACTGTGTCAAGCGCTTAAAATTGATTGTAGAATCATTGCTGATTTAGATGCTCTCTTCAGAGGAAGGTTGCGAAGTGTAGTCTGTGAAGATTCTAGGCCTAATCTATATATTCAGAACAATGGAGTTGGTGAAAGTCTCTCTACAGAGATTGGTGATCTAGAAAGTAAGCTCTCCTTGCTTGCTGAGCATATAATTAATAACGATTTTGAGAACGAGAAAGTGATGTCATTGAAAGCTAGGCTCAAAGGCTTTACTGATGATGAGAACCACAAAAAAAGAGTAACAATGCTTCTTGGGATAATTAATATTAAAGATGTTCTGACAAATGTCTTCTCTGGTGATTCTATTGCTAACTTTAATTTTGTATCAGGGCGATTGGAGAAATTACTGGATGCATTCAAATCAGTGAATACATTTGTGTTTCCTAAGGGAGAGATTGAGCATTATTACACTCAATCTGAAGTTGACTATCTAAATATTAACAATAAAGATGCTTGGTTTCATACTGAAAGAGATCACCTTCTCGCAGTACAAGATGCTACGCAACTTCGTCAAGAATATAAAGGGTTATTGGAAATAATGAATCAAGCTGTGCCTATCGTAAACTTAGAGGTGCGAAAGCATGTTAAGTTTGAAGTATTTGAGTGGATACATCAAGTTCAGACAGGAATATCTAAATTAGAAATAAAAAACGAGGGGGATTTAAAAAGAAGTGTTAAAGTAAATTACACTCTTTATCAGCAGATATTAAATCTCGAAAGTTTAAGAATCAATGAAGACCAGACATTTGAGTGTAGTATATCCATTAATAACTCGTTTGTTAATGAAAAAAAACTAATCACTTTTAATCAAGAAACAAACGCCCATTCGTTTGATATATAAAAACATAAAAAATTGAAACACTCGGACGCAGCAATGCTGCGTCGGTGTTTGAGGCATTATGCACCAGAAGATGTTAACGTCCGGCTTCAACGGACTTTAGAATGGTGGTAATATGATACTAAGTGAATTGGGCCTTGCGCATAGCGAGCTCCACAAAGGGACATTAAGTTGATGCTATTATTCTGCGCTTAGACAAATAGGCATAAAAATCAATCTTAACTGACACATTTTGAAATTATTTTTTGTCTACAATAGAGCTGTTTAGCCACCGTTCCTTCAAAACTCCATGACGGTGGATGAAAATTAAAGATGGAAAATTCTTTCTGATGTTTAAATAATTTAAACTTTATCTATAATGACCTGCGTCAGTATAAATTTAATCCAAGCTTCTTAATTTCTTTTCTACGCATGGCAAAAATAATATCAGCATTTTTAGAAATGAAAGAAGCAATTCGCTGATCATAGTCATCTACACCTTCCCAGAAGAATGGAACGTTATTATTTAGAAGGCTCTCTGCAAAGGTTATGTGTGTTAAAGCTAGAAAAATTCTAACAAAGTTAGATGGTTCATTGAAGTCCTTATTTAACAAATGTAGTGTCAAATGCCTATTGAAGCTACCTTCATTAATGCCACCTGTTGGTTTATATATAACATTTTTAAAAAAAGATCTGGTTGAGTTAATAACATCACATTGAGGATTTAAATGTGTGAAGAAATCTATTTCAGTTTCAATATCATAACATTTACCTGGATACCAGTCAAAGTTTTCGATCTGACGTTTTCCCCATGTAAGGATAAGATTTTTTATCTCCTTTTCAAATTTGTCGGCACTGGTATTTGTGCTGTCGCCATCTGCAAATTTTACAAACAAGTTTCTTAGTCCACCTTCAAATACAGGGAAAAGTGACATAATAGCTATGTGGTTATAACCTAAATAGAATGCCTCTATAGCTTCGAAAATAATTGTTTTATATTTTTTGAATGACTCACTTTGGATGAAGTATTTATTAAAATATGTAATTGCGATTTCTAATGAAAAGTTTTCAAACAACCATTTATTTGCGCTTTCAAGTGGTGATTTACAGTTTTCCATTTTATGGATTGCAGAAGAAAAGGTACCTTCTCCAATGTATAGGGGTAATGCAATACCAAACGAATTTGCATGTGTTTGGATGTTCGAGCATCGTCCCCTATATCTGTTCAGATATGATATGGGCCTTTCCGTAAGTAGAAAATTAAAATTATCAACTTTAACTGTAAAAGAACCATGACAGAGTTCATTCCTGGAAATTACTGGTTCATTACTATGATGCCTATTGAATTTATTTAAAATATCATCTTCGGTAAGTTTATCTTGTTTTGATAGCCGTTTCAAAGTTGGCAAGTATTCTTCAAAGTCTGACATATTAACCTCATAAATGTTTCGAGATAATAAAATATATCACCTAACTAGTAGGTTAGAAAGATTCCTCAGTCTTGAAATGTTCCATACGAAGGTAATCCGCCAGAAACTGAAATATTGCATTAATATTCAATTGGTTAGGATGGATGGCTGGCGTGTTTTTAGTAATAAACAATCCTTGAAATTCATTAAATTTTAATTAGTTGCAAAGTAAAAGATATTTACTAATTCTATATTCAGTAGTGCAAGGCCAGGACCTTGTTAAACTTGCCTCTTAACTAATCCGGCGCTGCTGATAGTAGATTCTTGTACCTTCATATTCGAAAACAGCTACATGCTCTGGATCATCCTCGGTAGCACGATTTGCCTCACCACGGAGTTCGATATAACGGGCGGCAACAGCATGTGGGATGCCGTATGCTATCAATGTTTTGTGCCAGCTCAATTCTTTAGTAAGGGGGTGTACGGGGTCTTTGTTCGCGTTTATAACTACAGTCACCCAGCGCTTGTCGCGATCAGGTTTGTCTGAAAATACCATAGTGGCTCTCCCTTTTTGCTTGCCTAGTGCTGGAGGCAGCGCGCAAAACTAAGCTTTTTGCTATGCAGCTCTGCGTTGTCCTCCAGTGTTACGGCGTAGAAATGAACTTCCAGCGTTTCGGGATGGGTAGCCATTTCGCCTATGTCGAACAGCTTATGCAGGTCAGCATGCAGCAGCAAGCCATTTTTGAAGCTAGCATCGCCTTTATGCGCATAGGGAACTAGGTGCGCGGCTTCGTAGCGAGATTGGAAAGAAGTCGAGATAAAAGGATATTGCCGGTTTACTACAGTGGAAAACCACCACCAACAAGTATCCTTACATTCCCCCGCTCCCCACAAGCAAAATCATTTGGGGGCACAATAGGGGGCACCAACCAAAATCCAACACGATAAAACTAAGTAAATTCAATAGCACTAGCTATCAAATGCGACTCCTGTGATCGCCGAAAAAGCACATTAGGAAAAGATAACAACAATGACAATGAGCGCATCAGGCGCCGCGGTATACCGGTATGGGACGGAGGGTAGTGGTGAGACCGTCCCATGCCTGAACCTCTGAGGTCGCAATACGCATCCCCTTTTTTCTGAGTACCGCCACGTCGGCTGCGATTCGCTGCATACCGAACCAAAACAGACCATCCAGTGCCGTTACCGCGAGTCCATTCTCAAGCGCCTTTTTAAGCCGCTCGCGCGGCATTTTTATTTCCCTGGCAATTTCCCGGTAAGGTTCTGCGGTTTCGCCTGACGATACTTCCCTGCGAATGCGGGTTGATAGACGGTATTGAAATTCATCCGGTACTTTACTCAAGTCAGACTTCACGCTGTAAACACAGCCAAAACGCTTGCCATTAAACACGGCACTTTTCTGACTGAGTTGCAGTTCATCACGCAGCTCGGCAATCAGTTGTGGGGCACGCACCAACAGCAAACGAAAAGGTAGTTCAAAGCTGGTGACATAATCCACATTCAGCAATGCGATGCGCAGACGCTCGATACTTCCAGCCCGTACCTGACGGCACTCTTTGAGGACATCTGCCCATTGCAGCGCAATGCGCGGCGTTTCATTTACTTCCGCGAAGCTATATTTTTCAATCTGGTAATCAATACGTTCGACCATGTTAGTTTCCCTTCGCCTACCCGTCGGTCACTTTATCAACGGTCTACGATAATCGGAAGCCAATTTGTTGTTGGTATTGAGGTGGCGCACAGCGCCTGACACATTTCCGGGTTCCAGCCGAAACTAGCAGGAAGCAAAGTCGGCATGTTCGGATTCAGTATCAGGCCCAGCTGCAAATCGCTGCGGTGGATAGTCCTGTCCAGGCCGACCTTTTTCACCAGACGGCAGCAGCGGGTGTCATATTGCCAGGTCTTCTGTAAACTGTCCTGATGGACCACGGTGACAGCTCCGGGTTGCTCATCTCACAGAAAACGCTGGCCAAGGTTCGGCAGGTTGCTCCAGTGGCACACCGTGCAGGCCTGTTTGCCTTCCTCCTGCCATTCCAAGCAAAACTCAACCCCACCGGCCAACTGCCGCAGGCTGAACCCATGGTCGTCGCGATACTGGAATAGTCACTAAAATACCTCTCCCCATAAGAGCAACTCTTCAATGGAGTAAATCAAATTATTTTATTAAAAGACCAGAGGATTCTTGTAGGAACCTCTAATTAAAACGTCTATATACTCATCAGGTACCGTACAAACTACTCCAGTTAATCCTTTTTCTTTACTTCCTACGCAGACTAAACAATTTTTCGGTATCTTGTATATCATTGATAAAATCATCTAAATAATTACTTGCTATAGGTTGCCATTTTCCGCATAGATGGAGATTATCTGGTTGTGGGTCAAGAATCTTACCGACGGGTTCTTTGTTCCAAAAAACTGTAAGTTCACACATTCTTTTGTTCTCATTCTATTAATTATCTCAAATCCTGATTTTCTCTTACCTTTAGCTATAATACATAACCACTTGATTTTAATGTTTTTATGTTTTAATTATCGAGTCGTTTTGCCCCGCTCCATGTGAGTTAGTCATCTTCAAACGGAAGGATATCACTCCTTCTATCAATTTCGATTCACCATGGCCATTATCTCGTCTATTTCTTCTTGTGATTTGACTCTTATCTTTAACCCCATAATACTTATCAAAGTCATAGATTCTTCTTGGAAGAGAAAATGCACCATATAAGAGTTTTCTCTATAAGCGCATATAAGTATGTTCTTATCATTTATTCTCTCAAGATGATCTATCGTTTCAGAAAAACCAAACTTTTCAGCACCTCCCTTAGTTGTATACATGTCATGTATTTTTAGATTAAAAACATGCCTTTCTCTTTCGTAATGCATCATTTTGAAATTAAAATCATTGCAGTCAATAACGCTTTCAACTTTATCTACTAAATGTTTATTACTATAGTTGTTCACTTTCTCCATAATTAATTCTGATGTAATCATGGTTTGAATACCTCCATATTGTTTTGTGGGCCTTGCCGCGCCACTCTACCGGCAGGTTGCCAAAGCGATCGTACTCGAAGTGTCTGTCACCAAAAAATGTCCCCGACCTCAATGTGAAGGTCGGGGGTAATGTATTAAGTCGGATAATCACAACGCCAAGGTGGAACAAACAGTTCTGGGTTTATTCCTTCCTTCTTGAAAATTGAAACTAACTCGTCTTCAGTATCTGCTGTAAAATACTTTAGATTAACTGCATCACCAACATCAAAACCATCATTGAATTCAATGATTCTAATTGGAATCTCAAAATCTACAACGCAGTACATGAAGTCTTTTGATTTTTTTATGAAATCATAAGAATGGACACTGTTTTTCATCTCCTCCGTCATTTTTTGCAAAGCATACAAAGCGATCCAACGTTTTGTATCATCAGATTTTGACTGGACTTCTTGTGCAATTTCAATGTAAGAACCAAACTCAATGCCGTTCCATACTTTTAGCGGAATTCCTAGTTTCTCATTCATTATTTATTGCCTACAATATTTGGTCAGTATATTCTCATTGCTCTTCCGCGAGTAGGATGTAATTGTAAGTGCGGTAAGGTTCCGTGTGCATCGTTAATGTCATGATTTGCCATAAATATTTTTTACTCTGAATGTCTGACATAGGAGTATCATCCAAATGATAATAAGGCTCTTTAGTGGTAAGGTTAACTTTAAAGTAATCCTTCGCTGTTACCGAGTTGAAGCTTTCAGCATTTCTATAACCTTCTCCTACATTTTTACCACGAAAAATCTCTTCCGCTTCACTTCTATTTCTTACTAAAACTGCTAAAGCACCACGGTCAAGTTCATCAGACGCCCTTTTAACCGAAGCACTAGACCACGGAATTTCACGAAGCTGTGGAGTTCCTGTATTAACTGAACTTCTCTCTGCGCCTGTAGCATCGCGTTTAAACAACCCCAGCGGATCTACCCAACCAACCGGATTCCCATCAACATGCTGATAAGAGTTCAACCCACCATCGAGTTTTACCGGATCCGCCGTCAAATACCGCCCAATCCCCGGATCATAATACCGGTTCAGGTTGTAATACAGCCCGCTTTCCGTATCTTCGTACTGCCCCTGAAAACGCAGTGGGTTGTTCACCTTCGGTTGTGGGTGTTCGTCCCGTGCATCTGGCGGTGTCCATTCCTCCGTCAGTTGCCCGTAGGCGCTGTACTGCCCTCGACAGACGGTATTGTTGAGAAAGACTTTCCAAATTCACACCGTGTTTTTTACTTCCTCAGTCGAGAAAATAGTGAGGAAGCACCCCCGACATCAATGTAGCGGTCGGGGTTTATAAGTTAAATTGGATAATCACAACGCCAAGGCGGAACAAATAATGCTGGATTTATTCCTTCCTGTTTAAAAATTAAGCTTAATTCTTCTTCGGTATTCGCTGTTAAACATTTCAGATTGACTGCATTATCAGAATCTAGTCCATCATTAAAATCGATCTATTTCTTTGGTATTTCAAAATCAACCACGCAATACTTGAAGTCCTTTGACTCCGTTATGAATTCATATGTATCTACGCTATTTTTAATTTCATCAGAAATGTTAAATAAAGCATATAAAGCAATCCATCGCCTCATATCAGTTGAATTGGACAAGACTTCTTGGGCTTTTTTTTGAGTAATTACTAAATTCAATTCCATTCCAAACCTTTGACGGCATTCCTAATTTAATATTAATTTATTGTTCTCCATCTTATTAGGTCAGTATATTCTGTTTGCCCAGGCTTTAGCTACTTAATAATATCGTCTTTGGTCATTTTCAACCATCCATTGTTCTATGAATATAGCTTGTTTTATGATTCTGCAGTGAGAAAATAATAAAGAGAGAGTCGGGGGCTGCTCTTTATTTATTCTAATAATGAAGGTTGTTATAAAACTCTTTGGTATCTTCTACAGTATTTATATCTTTGTAAGCGCCTCGGCATCGGATGCTAATTTGGCTATCAGGTACATCGCCTACATTACCTATTACTCCTTGACTATCATCTCCGACACAGACATATACATTGTCATCATCCTGCTCAATTTCTTCAATAAAGCTATCGAGAATGTTGCTTTGTATCGGCAACCACTCACCATATAAATCAAAGTTATCCCTTCTTCCATTCAGGAGGAATCCAATAATTTGTTTTTTCCAATAAATTTTATCTTTACGCATGGTTATTCCGTTTTTTATTTACATCTATCATCTCGAGTTCTGACTTAATTATGTTTTTTTTGAATTTATATCTATTCATCTTTTAATACCCTTTGCCGATTTTCTCTAGGTAGTCCAACTGTTGGTCGTCCGAAGTTACACCCCACCCTTATAACCAAGGGCGGGGGCGTATTTAAACATCGAAAAAAGGCATTGTACTGAGGAGTGCTCTTTACCAGTCAGTCCAGTACATCCAACTGGTAGGTGGTGACCAGCGGCTCCGCATCTGGCTGATTGCCGTACTCTTGCTTTTCAATCAGCCTGTCGTTCAGATCGTATGCATACGCGGTTTTAACCCCGTCAAAGCCGATCTCTTCACTCAGCAGGCCCGTCGCGGTGTAAGCCAGGCGGTAACTTTCCCCTTTCGGATTGAGGATCTCACTGACCTGCAGGTGCGTGTTGTCGTAACGGTACTCCAGCGCACTGCCATCTGGCAGGATTTTGCGCGTCAGCAGATGCAGGGGAGCTGCGTACTCGTAGCGGGTAACCAAACCGGCCGGATCGCGCGATTCGATCACCTTGCCATAGGCATTGTAACGGTATTGCTGGGTGCGGCCGTCCGGCGTGGTCTGCTCCAGCAACCGTTCCAACGCATCCCAGACAAAATGGGTGGTATTACCTGCTTCATCGGTGACGGCGATCGGCTGGGTGCCAAGGGGGGTATAACGGTAACGGCGCACGCTACCGCCACTGGTGGTACTCTCCAGTAAACGCCCTACGTTATCCCAACGATACGTTTGTGTCACCCCGTCAGGATGGGTAACGGCGCGCATCTGCCCGTTCGGGAAATAGTCGTACTCGGTCACCTGTTCCCCTGGTGAGCGCGCCGCGTAGATATCCCCATGTTCATTAATGCTATTGAGCCACACTTGCTCCAGGCGACCACTGCCCTTGGCCACCCGCTTGAGCTGACCGTCCAGATAGGTGTAGCGTGTCATGCTCCCATCCGGGCTCAGTTCGAGCACCAGGTTACCCGCGTCGTCATAAAAATAACGGGTCTGCTGGCCCAACGCATCGGTGGTGCTGACGCGTAACCCCTCTTCGTTGTACGTATGGCGGGTTTCTGCACCGTTCGCTGCCCGCCGGAAAATCAGCCGGGCCTGGCCGTCGTATTGATAGATCTCCTGGCTGCCGTCGCAGCGCCTTAGCGTCACCTGCCGCTGGTTATCGTCCCACAGGTAACGGGTATCTAACTGGGCGAAATTGCCATACTGACGGATACAGCGTGATGCTGGCCCCACGCCTTCCCAGGCCCAGTTAAAACAGGCGCCGCCCGCCAACTGGCGCTGTGTGATGACATGGGCCTCGTTGTACTGGTAGTGCTCTTGCTCCCCACAGGCGTTCAGGGCGCTGGCCAGTTGCCCGTCCGCGTTGTAGGTGTAATGTGCCAGCACTTGCTGCGTCACCCAGACCGCATCACGATAGGCCTCTTCACGGATCAGTGCCTGCAAATGGACCTGCGCGATGTGCGCCGAGTCATCATCCGTGTACTGGAACAACAACCGGCCCTGCGCATGCTGTAGGTGGATCAGGCGCTGCTGGCGATCGTATTCCAGTTGCAGACGGTTGTGATATTTGTCGCTGAGGGCGGTCAACCGCCCCCATTCTCCCTCACGCACAAAGGTATACACCCCTGTGCCACCGCCAAAGGTGAGGAAGTATTCGTTCTCGTGGCTACCGAGGGCCAGCACCGCGCCCCCGAGCACATTGGTCAGGGTAGGGTGTTCGGCATTCGGATAGGGGAAGGGGGTCCGCTGGTTTTCATCGTTATGCCAGACAATGGTGTCGTCGGTAAAATGCAGGCGGTGGGAAAGGCTATGGCTCCAGCCGTACCCCAACCCCAGATCCAACTCACAGGCGCTGGTGCGGTAAAAACGCTGCCAGGTGAAGGGCAACAACCCTGGCAGGCTGCCTTCGCTAATCGTCAACAGTTCTTCGCCGGTGCACAATGATATCGGATCGCCATCCAGATCAGCGTTCTCGCTTCTTGGCGTCGCCTTACCCTGCGGATTCTGACCGCTGCTGTTGGCCTGGGTGATCGGCGATTCAATCTTGATTTCATTAAGATTATTAGAGCGTGCGACCACACTGCTCTGATTTTCCAGCCCCTTGCCCAAGCCAGCGGAGTCGATATTCGCGGTTTTTTTAATATTTAACGGTACTGCTCCTGCCCGGGTAGGGTTCATGGCCACATAGTGGGGGATGTGCTCATTGATCAGGGTAATGATTTCTCTAATCCCCCCCATGATCTCTTTCCCTGCGGTGGCATTGGCACGAAACAACGGTTTCATTGGCTCTCCTTAATTAGTCGCCGGTTTAATACCGGCTAAGCTATCCAACCCGTCCAGGGCTATTTTTGCTACGGAACCGGGTAGCACGATGTAGAGCAACAGCATCATGACCAGCTCACCTGCCGCTCCCCCGGAAAAATTGGCGATCTGTTGCGGTGTCAGCAGGCAAAAGTAGCTGTATAAGGCGTGGGCACAGATAAACATCAGTACCTCATCGGAGAGGATCACTAACGTATCGGCAATCTCTTTTTTGCCGCTTTCATACAGCTCTTTCATTTTATCCACCCCCTTCTGGCCGATATAAGCCAGCATGGCATCCACGTTTTCACTGGTGACCCATTGCACGATCTTTTTGGCGGTCTGGTACAATTCGAGGATTTTGTCACGTAACCCGGCAAAAAAGGCCTTGAACGCCTGGGTAAAGTCCACCTGAGAGCCCTGGGCTGCAAAAGCCTGCCAAGCTGCCCGCTGCTGTGTGCCCCACTGGGTTTCCAGCAGGTTGGTACACTTGACGATCAGCTCGCTGTAGGATTCATCCAGCCGCTGGAGGTTACTTTCACTGCTGGCCTGGGCGTTGACGACAACGTGATAGGTGTAGGTAAAGGGGATCTTTTAGCATCAATCTGGGGGCATTGATAAAGTGTTCATTGCATTGCCTTAACCAGGACGAGGTCGGCGGTTGTGTCTGCGTAACTGCACGCAAAATAAACGCCATTCGTGTAATGAGCTCCAACAGGTATCTCTGGCATACTAATCAGATACAGCATGGTAAGTCGGATTAAAGCGGAGGCGGCATGGCAGATAAACACTTAACTCAATCCCCGGCGGGCGAATTTGTGATGTTTGCCAGTGATGACGGCGAGGTGCGCGTTGAATGCCGCTTTGAGCACGAAACACTGTGGTTGCCTCAAGCGACCATTGCGAACCTTTACCTGGTCACTCCGCAAGCCATTACGCAACACATCAAAGCGATCTACGAAGAAGGTGAACTTGTACAAAACGCAACCTGTAAGTCTTACTTACAAGTTCAACAGGAAGGGAGCCGTAGGGTAAGCCGCAATATGCTTCACTATAGCCTGCCCGTGATCCTTGCGGTCGGTTATCGTGTTCGTTCTTCTCGAGGCACCCAATTCCGTCAGTGGGCCACCCAAACCCTCCAGGAATACCTGATCAAAGGCTTCGTGATGGATGACGAGCGGCTGGAAATCCACCCGTTGGAACATCGGCTGTACCTGACTATTTCGACGAGATGCTGGAACGCATCCGCGATATCCGCGCCAGCGAGCGCCGGGTTTATTTGCGGGTTCGGGAGATCTTTGCGTTAGCCGCCGACTACCAGCCCTCACTCAAAGAGACCACGCTGTTTTTTCAAACCATCCAGAACAAACTGCATTGTGCCTGTACCGGTCATACCGCTGTCGAACTCATCCATCTGCGTGCCGATGCCAGCCAGCCCTATATGGGGTTGAGCAGCTATAAAGGCGAAGAGGTGCGTAAAAGCGATGTGACGGTGGCGAAAAACTACCTCAATCAGGATGAAGTTGGCGAGCTCAACCGCGTGGTCAACATGTGGTTGGATTTTGCTGAAGATCAGGCCCGGCGTCGCCAGCAGGTATTCCTGCGGGACTGGCAGGAAAAACTCGATCAGTTCCTGCAATTTAACGACCGTGATGTATTACAGGGCGCAGGTAGTGTCAGCAAGAAAGAGGCAGATGAAAAAGCACAGGCCGAATACGTCCAGTTTGCCGAGCAGCAGCGCCGCTTAAAAGAGGCCAAAGGGGAAAAGGATATTGCCGGCTTACTACAGTGGAAAATCGACACTAAAAAGTAGCCTTGAACGTCACTGATTTCCATTTTGCCCGCTGAACTGCTTGGGCTGCACCGAACGCAGGGTTTCCCGCTATTTTTGGCTGTGTCCGAGCTGCCTCAAGCTCTGCTTGGTAGGAACCTGTGCCTGTTGTTCGGGAGGCAGTCCATTTACGATGGGGGCAGTCACGCGGTGTAACGTGAGATAGGGTTGTGCAGCAGCCAGTTGTGTAAATCAGAGGTCCGTTTAAGCTGCAATTTGCCCATCGCGGCTCGCTTATGGCCGCTTACCGTTTTTTCATGCAGCTGCATGTTGTTGGCTATCTTGCTGGCCCGCATTCCTTTGGCAACGTAATACATCACTTCTTTCTGGCGCGGTGTCAGTAAGGCCATTGGGTTTTCAATAGCAGCCAGCTCTTCATGGCTATAGGAGGCCTTTTTACTGATGGCCTCATCAACCAGTGCTAGCAAGGCGGCACAAGATTGGTGCCGATTAAACCTACGTTGAATCAGGCGATTGAAAAGGAAGTTTTTCTCCCCGGATGTGACGATGATTAAGCGGGAGGAAAGATATCGTTCAGTCAGCAGGTTGCTAGGTAGGCGATAATGAGTATTGCTTGACGTCCAGAAGATCAAATCGGCCATCGGGTACGACAGTGGGTTATTGGTAAAACGTAACGTAATGCCTTTGGTGAGAAAATGTTCCGTTAAGAGCTTTTCTAGCCCGGCAGAAAAAAATTGATCCAGGTCGTTGATCAGGACTTGCAGTATCGGTGTCATAAAAACAGCTTCCGGTTATTGAGGAATAAAAGGGGTAATAAAACGCGTATCGTCAGGAAACAGGCTATGAGCCTGTTGGCGTAACCTGCTGTGGGTTATCGCATCCTGCTGGTATTGCGCGATGGCCAGCCAGGAAGCGTAAACATTGTTGTCGACTCGTCGGGAAAGGTAGTTTTGTGCCCAGCGTAAATAGCCGTTGAGCAGGGCAGGATCGCGGGTTTGGTTAAAGGCCAGCAGAGCGTGAGTCTGTTGGTCGTAGCGCCAGCGTTCGCTATTCACCCACAGATCATATTTCATCGCCGCGCGGGCCGGTTCAATGTCTGCCAGGTGGTTACGTTCAACGGAAGTTAAAGCCAGGTTGGCATTCAATCCGCTCCCCGCCAGCAGCAGGGTCACTGCGGAAAGTGCCGGGATCATGCCGCTAAGCAAGGCGCTGGTGGGCGCTGAAAGTGAACGGCGTTCTGTTACTCCGCTGGTCAGCCGATCCAACTGTGCCAACAGCAGTAAAAAAATCGCCCAATGTGCGGTGGAAAGGGTAAACGGATATTCGGTTTGGGTGTGCAGCAATATTGGCAGCAGTACGCAGATCAGCGCCCGTGCCAGGGTAACTCGCTGTGGGTTTGCGTGCCTTGCTGGCCGACATACTCGCCACACCAGTTTTGCCCCGGCATAAATCAGTACCAGCATCCCTATTAATGCGAAGACACCGCCTTCTGCCCACCACAACAGCAGCTCATTGTGAGGATGGGTCACGACACCCAGGCCCTGAGTGGAGAATCCCTGTGCCAACCGATAATGCTGGAAGCTATATTCGAAGCCGCCGTATCCCCAGCCCAGCCAGGGTTTCTCGCTAATCATGTCCAGGGTTGTGCTTAGCATTGTCAGCCGGGCGTGGTTTGAGCCTGCATGTACTACATCTGCAATGTTGCCGCTTAGCTGGAAAGCAATGGCCAAAGCGACGCTCAGCATGATGATGCCTACGGCGACGAGAGTCCTTGCCCGGGCAGTTTCCCAGCCCAGTAGCAGTAGCAATACGCTGGAGATTCCGCCGCCAAGCCAGCCGATCCTCGATTGCAGCCAGACCAATAGCGCTGGAAATACCAATAGCAGGAGCCCTAAGGCATATTGCCGGAGGCGCTCAGCTTTTTTGCAGGGTAAAGCAAAGCCCGGCAGCAAAAATAGCAATAACGCCAGTGCCAGGCCGGTAGCGATAAAGCTGGCCAGCACATTTACTTGCTGGAATACGCCATAAGGCCGTCCGATGAGCTGTGGGTACGCAAACCATCCAAGTACGGCATCCGGCGCCACCAATTGCAGTAACGCAATAACGGTCTGGAAAACAGTGGCGGTCAGGATGGCGTACAGTAGCCAAGGTTGCCAGCGGTACAGCGGCGAGCACTGTTGCAAAGAGAGATAAAATACCGCGCCACCGGCCAGCGCAAACCAGCGTGAAAAAGCAATGTCCCGCCATTGGGGGGAGGTATAGAGCAAAGGCACGGCCAAAATGACGATGGCCAGCAGCAGCCAGCGGGTGGTTGCAGTAAGAGAAATGTTTTTCTTAGCCGGCAGCGTTAGCCAAATTGTGGTGACGGCGGCGGCCATCACGCCCCAGGTAATAATATTTTGCGGCAGCTTTAAACCACTCCCCCCATATTAGGTAGATATAGCGGCATGATAAGCAGTAACCACAATAAGGTTATGCCTATTGGCAGTAGCTGTTGGGACTGATGTTTTGCTAATGGCATAAGATACTGCATGCTAATTGATGAACCTCATTAGAACGCTATTCTGCTGCGCTATTCAGCACGGGCAGTTATTGAATAACGCTCTGTTTTTACTTGAATAAATGACCATTTCCGAGAACAATGTCGGCACAACGGGTGGGGTGGCGTTTTTTGTGTATTATCCAACGATTATGTCGCAAATCAACATAAATCAGATCGAAATATCAGTAATGAATTATATAACAGTGTTATGCTCTGTTTTGTGGTGTTTTTTTAGATGCTTTATTTTTGCGCGTGACTTTATTTAAACCACCTTGGGCTTTTATGGCGAAATTGACCTGGATCTATTTTTGCGCTTTTCATCAGACTATTCTGTTTGTAATAATAGGTTCCGACACAAGGGGCTTCTGCATTATCAAACGCGAATGCCAAGTCGACATTTTGTTTTAACTGTTATTGTTCTCTCAATAATAGCGTTAAGCAATAAATAAACGTTGAGAGCTGTGTGACTATATATTCAATATATTCGCATTGGATGCTCTCATCATTAAGCATTTAAAGGAATATAGAATGAAACTGAACAAGATTGTTCTGGGCGTCTCATTGGCCTTCGGGATCGCTTCTTTCGCTCATGCAGCTACTGATCCAGCTTATAAAGACCAGGGGCATGGTACTGTCACCTTCACCGGTTCTATTATTGATGCACCATGCTCTATCGATCCGGACACTATCGACCAAACCGTTAATCTGGGTCAGGTGTCGAACGTGGCACTGGAGGACGATGGCAACACAGGTACTTCTACGCCTAAGTTCTTCGAAATTCGCCTGGAAAAATGCAACATCGGTGCTGCAGGTAAATCAGTTACCGCTAAATTCACCGGCGCCAAAGGCGTTCCAGATGGTTCGCTGGGTATTGCTGGTAGTGCCAAAGGTGCCAGCATCATCATGACAGACGGCGATGGCCAACTGATTAAACTGGGTGATGCGACCGCAGCGCAAACGCTGCAAAATGGCAACAATACCTTATTGTTCTCCGCCTACCTGCAAGGTGACGGTGCTTCTGCAACCATCGTCCCGGGTGACTTCAAGAGCGTAGCTAACTTTACCTTGGCTTATCAGTGATATAGCAATAGGTTGTGCATGTGGGGGCTACCCACATGCATGCCTTCCCGGCAGCCATTTGCGAGTACTGTTTATGTCAAGAAAAGCAGTTGGTTACACTCTATTTTTACTGTTGAGTCTGTGTAGCGCGGGCCAGGGATGGGCCAAGGACCCACAGGGCTGGGGAAGAGTGAATATGGTGGGGGCGATTATTGAAACCGCCTGCGCGATAGACATCAGCAGCCGCGATCAAACCATCAATATGGGCGTGGTGCCAATCGGCCAAATTGCCCGTGATGGTCAGGGAGTCATACGGCCCTTTTCTATTCGCTTGGTGAACTGCATCCTGACGCGTAACGATAAAACATTACCGGACTGGCGCCGCTTTCAAATCACCTTTGATGGGCGTGATGACGCAGGGTTATTTAGCGTATCCGGTGCGGCCAAAGGCGTAGCGTTGCAAATTGCAGACGGTCAGGGAAATATCGCCACGCCGGGCGCACCATTGCCCTTTGGCGAGATTAAGCCCAGTGAAATGTTATTAAATTATTCTTTACGCTTGGTGAGTAATCGCCAGGTATTACGTGCCGGCGAGTACAACTCGACGGTGAAATTTAAAATGGATTATTACTGATCCACCGCCACCGGTTCTCCACTGATGATGGGTAAATTTATTGCGTAGTCATTATTTAAAATAATGGAAATAGCGCTTAATGGAATAATATAAAAGGTCTGAAAATAATGGCGTTATCTTATTTTAAGGCATTGCCTTCGCGTCCGCGTACCCTGGGATTAATCATCAGCACTATCATTGGTGGCGCTACGGTCTCTGCGCAAGCTAATGAATTCAGTTTTAACACCGACGTATTAGACGTTAACGATCGCAGTAATATCGATTTAGACCAGTTTTCCCGTAGTGGTTACATCATGCCGGGCGACTACGTGATGGCCGTGCAGATTAATAAGCAAGAGTTGCTGGAGCAACCCGTGACTTTTTATGCACCGGATAACGATCCGAAAGGCAGTGAAGCCTGCGTTACGCCGGAACTGGTTGAGCAATTGGGTTTAAAGCCAGAGATGAAGAACAAGCTGGCCTGGTGGCATCAGGAGCAATGTCTGGTACCCGAAAGCCTGCCAGGGATGAGTGCCAAAGGGGATTTGGGGGCGGCCAAGCTGTATGTGAGCGTTCCACAGGTCTACCTGGAATACACCGCCGATAACTGGGATCCTCCGTCGCGCTGGGATGAGGGCATCCCCGGGTTGCTGCTGGACTATAACGTCAATGCTCAGACCCAGCGGCAACAGCAGAGCGGCACGCAGAGCTATAACCTCAGCGGCAACGGTACGACGGGCGCCAACCTCGGTGCCTGGCGGTTACGTGCAGACTGGCAGGCTCGCTTCAATCATCAGACCGGTTCCGGGCAAACGTCACAGAATAGCTGGAACTGGAGCCGCTTTTACGCCTACCGGGCGATCCCACGGTTGGGTGCCCAGTTGACGATAGGGGAGAACTACCTTAACTCCGACATTTTTGACAGTTTCCGGTTTAGCGGCGTCAGTTTGACCACCGACGACAACATGCTGCCGCCGAACCTGCGCGGCTATGCGCCGGAAGTTACCGGTATCGCGAAAACCAACGCCAAAGTGGTGATCAGCCAGCAGGGGCGGGTATTGCAAGAGACCCAGGTGGCCGCGGGCCCGTTCCGTATTCAGGACATCAATGGCGCGGTCTCCGGCCAGTTGGATATCCGGGTAGAGGAACAGGATGGCAGCGTGCAGGCGTTCACGATGGATACCGCCAATGTGCCCTATCTGACGCGCCCGGGCACCGTGCGCTACAAGCTCGCCACCGGGCGGCCGAACGACTGGCGTCACCATGTCAATGGCCCGCTGTTTGCTACCGGCGAGTTTTCCTGGGGGGTCAGCAACGGCTGGTCGCTTTACGGCGGCGGGGTAGCTGGGGGTGACTATAACGCTTTGGCGCTGGGGATTGGCCGTGACCTGCTGATGTTTGGTGCGCTGTCGTTTGATGCCACTCAGTCCCGCGCCCGTTTGCCGTTTAGCGATGAAACGCTGAGCGGTGGTTCTTACCGCGTGAGCTATTCCAAACGCTTTGATGATTACGATAGCCAGGTCACCTTCGCCGGTTATCGCTTCTCAGAGCAGAACTACATGAGCATGAGTGAATATCTGGATGCTCGTACCTACGGCACACGCTCGCAGAACAGCAAGGAGATGTACACCATCACCTTTAACCAGCAGTTCCGCAGTTTAGGGCTGAGCGCCTATCTGGACTATCAACACCAGACCTACTGGGATCGGCCGGATAACGATCGCTACAACCTGGCGCTGGAGCGTAATTTCGATATCGGCCGATTCAGGAACCTGAGCGTTTCAGTCAACGCCTACCGTAATAAGTACAACGGGGTGAATGACGATGGCATGTATTTGCGGCTCTCAGTGCCTTGGGGTAATCGTGGCTCCCTTAACTACAACAGCAGTTGGAACCGCAACGACAACAGCCAACAGGTGGGGTACTTCGAACCGGTAAACGATCACGACAGCTATCAACTGAGTGCGGGCACCTCACGCGGCGGGGCGACGGCGAGTGGCTATTACAACCACCAGGGCGATATCGCTCAGATGAGTGCCAATGCCAGCTATCAGGCCGGGCGTTACTCCTCGTTGGGGCTGTCGTTCCAGGGCGGCGCTACCGCGACTGCGAAAGGTGCTGCGTTGCACCGAGCCGGCAGACTGGGCGGTACCCGAATGCTGCTGGACACCGACGGTGTAGCCGGAATTCCGATCCAAGGCTATGGGGCCAGCACTCTGTCCAACCGTTTTGGCAAGGTGGTGGTCTCCGACGTGGGCAGCTATTACCGCAATCGGGTGAGCATCGATTTGAACAACCTGCCGGATACCGCAGAAGCCACCCATTCGGTGGTACAGGCGACCTTAACTGAAGGTGCGATCGGCTACCGGCACTTCGAGGTGATCTCCGGTGAAAAAGCCATGGCGGTGATCCGCTTGGCGGACGGTTCTACCCCACCGTTTGGTGCCACGGTGTTGAACCATAAACAGCAGGAAGTGGGCATCGTCAACGACGGCGGCAGCATTTACCTGAGCGGCATCAACGCCGGAGAGGTGATGACCGTGCACTGGGGCGGGCGGGCGCAGTGTGAGCTGACGCTGCCGGGCACAATCCCCAGCAGCGGCCTGACCGACCTACTGCTGCCATGCCGCCTGCTGGATGTGAGTGAGGATGGAGCCTGACGGAAACTGCCAACGCGTCCTGGCTGAATAGCAGTGATAAACGGCTCTGACAGCGAGCGCCGAGCGTTCCCCCTCCTGGATGTGAGTGAGGATAAAGCCTGACGGTAAATGCTAACACGCTCTTGCCGAATTGAAGTGATAAACGGCTCTGACAGCGAGCTCTGAGCGATCCCCTCTCCCTGTGGGAGAGGGTTAGGGTGAGGGGAAAAACGCCGCTGCTGCATCACGCGAACAATCGAAATTGACCATTTTTTGCATGAGAACCACCAAATGAAACTGACCATAACAGCACCACTGATTACCGGCGTACTGCTTAGCGCCCTGACAGCCCAGTTCGCCCAGGCGGCCATCGCTTTGGACCGTACCCGGGTGATTTATGACGGCAGTCAAAAATCCCTGAGCCTGAATATCAGCAACGAGAATAAGCAGCTGCCATACCTGGCGCAGGGCTGGATTGAAGATGCGCAGGGTAACAAGATCACCACTCCGTTAACCGTTCTGCCGCCGGTGCAACGTGTGGAACCGGGTGCCAATAGCCAGGTAAAAGTGCAGGGGCTGCCAGCTGCCAACCTGTTGGCGCAGGACCGGGAATCACTGTTCTATTTCAACCTGCGTGAGATACCGCCGCGTACCGACAAACCCAATACGCTGCAGATCGCATTGCAAACGCGCATCAAACTGTTCTACCGGCCCAAAGCGTTAATGACCGCTTCTGGCGATACGCCGTGGCAGGAAAAAATCACCCTGAGCAAACAGGGGGATAGCTACGTGGTGCATAACCCGACGCCGTACTTCGTCACCCTGGTGGACGGCAGCAGCAAGGTGAAGGGCGAGTCACTTAAAGACTTTGAACCGTTGATGGTGGAACCAAAGGGCAAAGGCACCCTTAAGGCTAGCGCCAGCGCATTGGGCAATAGCCCGGTGCTGACCTACATCAATGATTACGGCGGTCGCCCGCAGTTGCAGTTCACTTGCAGCGGCGGCAACTGTACCGCCAAGCCGGTAAAAGATAGCCACTGACGGCGTAACACAATGACGTGGGAAGGAGTGAGAGATGCAGCATCAAACAGGGAAAAGCTTTCGCCACCGGCTGTCACGCCATAAACGCCAGTATCTGTTAGCTCGGGTGGTCGTAGTGCTGATGGTGTCGCTGGTGATTGGGGTGGAAGCGCGGGCGGTGGACCACTGGCAGGTGGAGGGGGCCAATGGCGTATTGCGTGTGCACGGAGCCTTAACGGAAAGCGCTTGCCGGTTGGATATGACCTCTGCCTGGCAGGAAATTGAGCTGGGCGATACTGGCACCGGGCGGTTGCGCAACATTGGCGACCACGGTGCCCCAGTGGTGGTGCGGCTCCGCTTACAGGACTGTCTGCCGGGCCCGGCTCGCACTTTGGATGCTCGCACTGGCAACCGGCTGTGGAGCGCCGACCAGCCTGCGGTTACCGTCAGCTTTAGCGCTGTGGCGGATGCAGACAACCCCCAGTTGGTGAAGGTGCAGGGCGCTGGTGGGCTGGGGTTGCGGTTGACCGATGTGTGGGGACGTGATGTGCGTCTGGGCAGCCGTGGCGCACCGCTATTGCTGACGCCGGGGCAGAACGAACTTATCTACAACATTACTCCCGAGCGCACCCGGGCGTCATTACAGGCCGGTGCTTACTGGGCGCAGATGAATTTTGGGCTGAGCTATGACTAGTACTTTGAGTGGTATTGCCCAACGGAGGGGCCTCGCACGGCTGTGCCTGAGTTGTGCTCTGCTGCTACCCGGCACGTTGGCACAGGCGATCACTACGGTAACGGTCACCGTCACGGTAGTGGCGCCGCCGCCCTGCGTAATCAATGGCGGGGGAACCCTTGAAGTAGAGTTTGGCAATGATGTGCTGACCACTCGGGTGGACGGTAACAACTATCGGCGGCCAGTCCCTTACAGCGTGCAGTGCAGCGGCAATACCAACAATGCCATGACCTTGGAACTGCAGGGTTCGGGGGCGGCGTTTGGCGGCTCTAACGTGCTGCGAACTGACAAGGCTGATTTGGGTATCGCGCTGTTTATTACTGATGCCAATGTACCGCTGCCGCTAAATACCAGGATCAGGTTTACTTATCCGGCGATACCGACGTTGAGCGCGGTGCCGACCAAACGCGCTGGCGGCACGCTAACAGCAGGCGCTTTTTCGGCAGGGGCCACCATAAAAGTGGATTACCAATAATAGGAGCACTGCGATGACGTGTGACTTACCCGTAAGGGCATTGTTGCTGCTGGGGGCCTTGTTCGGTTCACCGCTGTGGGCTGCGGATAACCTGTTATTCAGCGGTACTCTGATTGAACCACCGCCCTGCAAGATTAACGACGGCGAGACGGTCGATGTCAATTTTGGTGAGCGGGTCGGGGTGAAAAAGGTCGACGGGGTTAACTACCTTCAGGCCATGGGTTATCGCATCAGCTGTGAGCCGGGGGCCAGCGGGCTGGATATGACCTTGACCCTGAGCGGGCAGCCGACCGGCTATGACACAGCGGCGGTGCGAACCAATCTGGCGGATCTGGGCATTCGGGTGTTGCAAAACGGCAAACCGTTCACCCTGAACCAGCCGATCGGCATTGATCCGAATAGCCCGCCGCTGCTTGAGGCTGTGCCGGTAAAAACACCGGGGGCCACGCTAAAAGAAGGGGCGTTTGTCGCTACGGCAACGTTACAGGCGAATTATCAATGAGGGGGGCGGAACGGATGCAAGGGAATAACGGCCGCCGTCGGTATTGGCTAAATACCGCTTTGGCTGGGGTAGCGCTGCTGCTCAGCCCGCTGGCAATGGGGGAGGACAACGTGCGTTTTCATGGCGCATTAGTGGCTGAGCCCTGCGTGATCCCGCCGGGGGAAGAGAATATTCAGCTGGATTTCGGCACGGTGATCGACAAATACCTGTACCTGAACCAGCGTACCCACGGGCAGCAGTTTACGCTGCATTTGGCGGAGTGCGATCTCAGCCTGGGCACGACGGTACGGGTACGTTTCAGCGGTAATGAGAACCCGAACTTACCCGGGCTGTTGGCACTGGCTGGCGGTAGCCAGGCTTCCGGCATTGCCATCGGTATGGAAACCCCCGAAGGCGAGCCGTTGCCGCTGAACCAGAGCGGGCAGAAATACCCGTTAGCCAAGGACGACAACCTGCTCATCTTCAAAGCCTATGTGCAGGGTGAACCTGAGGCGATAGCCAATGAAACCATTGAGCGCGGGCCGTTCAGTGCGGTAGCGACTTTTAGTTTGGAATATGAATAGGCGGCAGCACTATCCCGTCGATATCATCGCACAATGTGTTCGCTGGTATCTGGCTTATGCTCTCAGCCTAAGCAATCTCAAAGAGATGATGGTGGAGTGCGGCGTTATCGTTGGCCATTGCATCCTGTATTGCTGGATAAGGCTTTTCACCGGCACAAATACGCCACGGGCTTGTGGACAGTATCAGCATCCTGAAGGGATAAATTATCTCAGGGAGAACAATTTTATTTTTTGCCGCCTAAAAAACCTGTAGTTAAGTATCTACTGACTTACCGCCGTTAATGCAATAGAGCCATATAATGAGCGTCTTGTAAAGTGTTATTTTATTGTTTGTGGAGGTAATATGAATGATTCTTTATTATGCAAAATAAAAAATAGAAAATTATTTTTTTTGAGAAAAAGCCTGTTGATGATTATTGCTATTAGTACATGGAGTGCAAATGCGACGTTGGTTTTAACAAATATAGAAGCTAGAGGGGGAAGTGGCACTACAGCGTACTATAGGGATTATAAGGTTACATGGACTAGGGTGGCTGGGCCTTTAGATAATATACAAATTCCTAGGACTGTTAAGTTCTTTGGTCCAATGGAGTTTCATGATCATACCAATTATTGGTGCACGAGCCCTGGTAATGGTTACTATCCTAGTGTTCAGGGAACAACTTGTGTTGCTGCGCAACCTAATGATACATGGAAAACGTTAGAGGAGAGGTGGATTAACAGATATGGAGCAACTGGCCCTGGTATTGTTGGCCATCAAAGTAACAATCCTAATGTATCAGAGTGTGTCATTGTTGCAGGAACCCCAGTAATGGGGGGGGCGATACATAGTCAGTTGATAAATAACGGTGAGTTAGTTTGTACATATGCACCTCCTGTGCCAGATCCTAGGTGTTATATCGCAGGAGATATTCTCCTTGATTTTGGAACTGTAAATAAAGGAAAGCTGATTGAGAATAAAGTGATTAATAATATTGACTTGGTCTGTGATCTGGATGCAAATGTTTCTTTAAATGATGCGACAGGAAAAAAGGGGATTCTTGATTTCAAATGGGGGAAAGCAACAACGAGAGTTAATGGAGGGGGACTCCCGAAACAAGTAAGAGCTACAAAAGGAGTAACAAAACTCTCTATTGAAGCTGAGATAATAGGGGTTCCAAACGTGGCTGGAGTTTTTAGTGATTCGTATCCGTTAATTGTTGGTTATTATTAAGTAATCATGAAATTAACACATGCTATAGAAATAGGGCTTTGAACCAGGTTGGTTTTTACTCTTAGTTTGTTAAGCCTTTTTTACAATCTATCCAAGAATACACATGACTGGGACTGTACGGAAAAATAAAGGGCAGAATCGTCTAGAGTGGCAGGGGGCAATCACCTAGACGATCATTTTCTAGAAGAGAGGTAGGGGCTATTTTCCTGAGGTTTTAATTAAATTTGAGTGACTTCCTGTTTTTAGCTTGTATTGCAATGTGGTGCAAATGTTGTGGTTTTACCGAAGTAAAATGAGATGGTCTTTATTCGATAGGTATTGTAGATCTCTACGTGTTAAAGAACGGGATAATTATTAACTCACTTGCGGATGTTACGCATGGTAATGGCTCTGAATTTGTTAAGTTATTATTGATGCATAATCCATAGTTCTTGATGGTAACAATAGTATCTTCATGAAAGCCGTTTTGTACCAAGATAGTCCGGGTCCGTCGCACCAGTTGACGGTAGTTACTCTCGTTTGCATCGTTTTTATCAATGCCCCAGATATAATTGATGATGGTCTGCTTTTCCTGAATCTCATTGATCAGGCATAATAGCAGTTTCGTCTGGTTCTTACTCAGTTTTACAGCCTTTTGGCTATTGTTTAATTTTAATGTTCTACCCTCAATAATCAGGCTGTAATTTTTAAGTTTACTTCTGTCTTTGATTAACGTTTCCATCATGGCTTTCCTTGGGTGTGCAAAATCCCGCATGAAAATAAAGGGCTTTCATGGCAATAGGCGTAAGGCTTATTTTTTTTCAGGTTATTAGCCTGGTTGTTAAGGCGTGATTTACACCTGCAAAAATAAAGGTTATTGACGCCGTTAGGCTTGTGTTTCGTCAGTCTGCTTGCTCGGCTTTCGATAGGATAAATCTTAACATTCGGTAAATGGCCCTTTCTATATATACTTAATTTGATGGTTTATATAAAATTTTATGCTGAATTTTTTATTTAATTAAGTTTTTATTCCGTTAATGGCGGTGGTGGATTCGTTGGTTTACGCTGAAGGAGGGCTTCACACAGTATGTTGCTGAGATTTTTCCTGTAAGATTGCGCGCTGTTTTTCAAGCCGATGGGGGAGTGAAGAAAGAAGTGAGGAGGGATGAGCCCGTACAGGGGCGGTTGTCACGTAGATAAGTTCAGTTTTTTTGGGGAGAGGATATGGAGTGCATCATTAACGGAATTGTAAAATACAATTCTGATGATGGGACCTTGCTGAGTCCAGATAATGCGATTGATATGATCAAGCTCACCCGGGTAGTCAATGAGCTGTTGCTGTTGTTAATTAACAATAATCATAGCTTGTTAAGCCGGGAGACGTTGCTCAGAGAGTTATGGGAAAAAAGAGGCTTGAACGCTTCCGGTAATAACCTGAGTAACTATGTCTCTATACTCAGGAAGACGTTGGCGAAATGTGGTTGCCCGGGCTTGATCACCACCGTCCCCAAGCACGGTTTTTTGTTTGAGGCCGATATTACCCTGTTGGCGAAAACTGAAGAGCAACGGCCAGCGCCTGCGTTAGCAGAACCACAACCACCTTTGGTGTTACCCGCTCCGGGCGTGGTGGCAGAGCAGCCGCCCGTTGCCCGCTCTTGGCTAAAAGGAAAAATGGCACTGTCGGCGGGCGGGATAATGCTGGTGGCATTTTTGATCCTGCCGAGTGTTTATGACCAATGGAGAATGAAATCATCACGCACGGAGGTGTTTACCCTAGAGCATTGCAAGTTTTATCTCACCGATGATGTCACCCGTGGGTTAGATAAAGCCCGTATCATTGCGAACCTTAAAATGATTGTGAGTAATGAAAAGCTAAACTGCTTACAAAAAGCCAATGTCTATTATTTTGCCGAGAAAAAGGGGGATGCGTCTGGGAGAGTGATGATGAACGACCTGTTAACCTATTGCCCGTACGATGGTAAGGCACCCTGCGATAATTACTATATGTCCAAATATGAAAACGAAAATGAAAACTAAGCTCTTGGTATTGGCCATGGTAATGATGGTGGCTTGGGTCGTATATGCCGTTTGGCAACGCACCCTGCAGGACCGTGTTTTTGAATGTCGGGCTCAGTTGCACACCAAAATCGCTGGCTATAGCTGCGACAGAAACAGCGTTTTTGATGTGTTTATCTCTATGCACGGTAATGGAGAGGGGTATTTGTTGATATCCGGCACCTATGCCTGCCCAAATGCATCGCCAAAGTTGGCGGACGGTATCGTGGATTTTCGCTACAAAAAAGAGGCGGGTTATTACGCTATCCATATGGGAGAACGGGATCCTGAACTTATCAATATTTTCAAGGTGTTAAAATACGATGACATCAAATTGAAAATCAGCAGAGTGAATACTTGGGACTATATCCTTTCTTTGCCCAATCAAACGCTGATGATCTGCACAGAGGATTGAGCGGTGGTGCAGGGTAGGTGGACGTCAACACCAATACGCTGGACGGCTGGAAAACTACCCAACCGTCTGCAGCGCCAAATGCGGCTCAGTTAAACGTTACCAGCATTTCCGTAGAGGCCGTGACCGCACCGATTGGCACGCTGCTGCCTCCCGAACACAGTCGCCAGGTGAGCTGATTGGTCAAGGTTTTGCTGCTTTCCGCATTGGTGATACTGCCCAGTTTTATGAGCGAGTTATCAAAGCGTAGGCCGGTTGTTGCCTTACAGTCGCCACTGCCGGTCACCCCGTTATCAATTTCTCCGGTGATATAGCCTCCCCCCTGATTTAATGCCAGCCGTGAAGCGGTAGTGTTGTACAGACCACTGATGGCGCGGAACTGCAGATTGATATTGGCATTTATCTGGTCAGTAGGCTGCCCGCAGGTGGCAACCAGTTGCACGGGCTTTACCGCCAGTTCTGCATTAACCTGGGTATTGCGAATGGCCGATCCAAAGTTAATGGCTGTCGGGGTATTCACGCTACATTCCAGCGTGGAGATGCGCAGGGAAATATTGGTGGGCAATATAGAGGTAGTTCTATCCCCCGAGCCATTGGTGGAAAAGCTGCCAAAATACATGGGTGGAACCGACCCCTCTCCAGCTTTTTGGCTGCCGTCTGCCACCAGAACCCAAGTGCCTGAGAGCGTTGCCGTACGAGGACCCGAACCCGAGTAAAATGCCGTATTTATCGACATGGCAGGGGGCAGGCACCATGTATAGTTTGGTGGCGAGATAATATTATCTTGTGACGTCGAGGAGCCTCTGGTTTCCGGCTGGCCAATGGTGCCAGTCAACCTCCCCTGTGAATTGTTATTTAGGGTATAAGTGGCGCTACCCGAGGCCCGAGGCATCAATCCGACTCCAGGTACCCCGGTCAGTGGGAAGGCCAAATAGCCACCAATGTTCTTCAATTCATTTGAAGCCATACACCGGGTCGATGATCTAGAGACTGACAAGAGTCCGTATATGGGATTCAGTTGTGGATGATCGAGAGGGCCAGTTAATGTCGCGTTAAACGGCATGCCCTCCCATAGGATCCCCGTACCCTTGCCGATGGTGATGGTTTCCGCCAGAACGGGGGCAGCAAGGGGCATCATTAAGGCGATGCTGGCGATACCGCATGATGCTGTCTTTTTTAAACGCTGTTTCATCACTGTCCTTCCTCACATTGCGCATTCAGCATGCGCACCGGATTGTTTGCTGATACTGCCGCCTTGCTCAGGTTGAAGTGGGCCAGGCACTGCTGTGCAGCCCCACGGCCCCACACCGCGCGCAATTTTCCCTGTTCCGGCAACCCGCTCAGGTACACCTGGCCTGCATCACCCACGATGCCGCTGTTGATCTCCGCTCCTTCGCCGGCCAGTGTCACCAGCGTGCCGAAGGGGACTGTCACGCCAGACTGGGTCAGGGTTATCAGCGCCTGATAGCCGGTGCGTGGCGTAAACGTGGCCGCTACCACCGCCCCTTTGGTGGGGTAGACATTGGTACTGCTCTGCGGCAGGTCGACATCTTCCGGCAGCGTCGACGGGTTCAGGCTCACCGTGTTGTTTTGGTAAGGCGACAGGTACGGCACCACCGCATACCCGCGGCTGTCGGTACGGATCCCGCCGTTCATTACGCTCACCCCGGCAGCGCCCGGTGCGCGAACCACTGCCACCGAGGTGCCCAGTTGCTGGCTCAGCGTCACCCCGTTGGGGTGGACCACCAGACCCCCGTTACCACTCACATTCAGTGAGTTATAGCGGCTGCTGTGGCTGTACCCGGCGCTGACCATGCCCTGGCTCCCCTGCCAACCCAGATTCAGGTTGCTGGTGCTCCCCCCGTTGCCACTCTGGTTGTTGTTACTCCACCCCTGCATCAGGCTGTAGGACAGGCGGTCTTCCGCCGCCGAGCCGCTCACCCCCACCTGTTGCCGCACACGGCCTTCACTGTCGTGCGTCATCTGGTAACTGGCGTAGCTGCGGTTGAGGGCGGGCTGCGCGCTGAACAGGCTGAACGGTACCTGCATATTGAACGCCAACTGGCGATTCTGCGGCCAATCCCCGTCGGATTTTATCCGGTCAACGCTGTAGGCCAGGCCATAGCTTACGCCGTGCCAACTGCCGGTGTAACCCGCCGACAGGGTGTTGTTCACCTGCTCATCGCCCCAGTAATCACTGCGCGCACCCGACAGGTACAGCGATCCAAAATCCCCCAGTTGCTGGGTTACCCGCACCTGGAAATCCGAACGCTGTCGGGCCAGTGCCCAGGGCACCTGGCCTTCACTGAGCTGATAACCGCTGTTGTTGAAGTCGGCAAAGTTGTAATAGTGCCGGGTGGAGTAACGATAAGCCGTCAGATCCACCGAGGTGCCCGTGCTGAGCAGGCTTTTGGCATAACGTACCCGGTATGACTGGCCGCTCTGTCTTTCGTCATACATGCGGGCCGATGAGAGGGTCACGTCCGCCGACATGGCGCCGAAATCCCCCAGCGAAATCCCGCTGCCCGCCACCGCCGAGGCGTATTTCTCCGCTATCAGCCCGCCGCCGTACAGCGTGATGTCATGAGGCAGCCCGTAAATCAGGGTGCCCAACGCAAAATGGGCCTCTCTGGAGCCGGTGGTGATGCCGCCGTTGTAGCGCCCAGCGGTCAGTTCGTACTTCAACCCACCCGGGCGTTGCATCACCGGCAGCGCCGAGAAGGCCTGGGTCCAGGTACGTACGCTGCCATCCGCTTCGGTCACCGTGACCGTCAGGTCTCCCCCTTGTCCGGTCTGGTACAGGTCATTAATCCGAAACGGCCCCGGGGCGACATACGCCTGGTACACCACGTTACCGTTCTGGCTGACGGTAACCCGTGCGTTGCTCTGTGCAATGCCGCTGATCACCGGGGCAAATCCCCGCAGGCTGAGCGGCAGCATGTCTTCGCTGGAGCTCAATTTCACCCCGCGAAACGGAATGCTGTCGAAAACGTCATTGCCGGTGTTGTTTTCCCCAACCAGCACATCCGAACGCCAGGCCTGGATATCGCGTTGCAGATAGGTATTTGAGAAACGGGTTTGCTGGTTGCGTTGCGTGTCTCCATAGCCGCTGCGGCTGTTATTGTGGGTGTAGGTCATGTCACTGCGCAGGCGCCAGGCCTGCCAGTTCAATCCGCTGTGCAGCCCAAGGAACAGGTTGGTCTGTTCGCTGGTGGATTGGCCCCACTGTCCGTCCTGGCGGCTGCGTCCGCCGTTGAGGGTATAGTTGAGTAAAAACGCGGTCATGCCCTGGTCCCATAGCGCAGGGTTAACCACGCTGCTGGCGTCCGGCTTCATCGCCACCTGGGGAATGCTGAGTTCCAGGCGCTGCTGCTGAAAATCAAAGTGCACTCGGGCATCAGGGATCAGGGTGGCCAGATCACTGACGGGCTTGTCGACCGGCAACCCGCCAAAAGCGGGCAATGCGGGGGTATTGACCCCCATCTCCGCCAGGAAGGCTGGGGTCAATTCCGGGCTGACCTGGCCCTTGTCACCCGGGGTGAACACGACGCGGTATTGGCCACGCTCGCTGCGGTTGACCAGCACCGTCACCAGATAGGTGCCCGGCGGGGTCTGTCCGGCGCTTTCAAACGCACTCAGGTCGGTGACGGCTTCCAGGCCACCACCCAGCGACAACAGCGCCGGGTCAAAGTAGTCGCGGCCCCAGGCTGGAGACGTGCCTGCAATCAATGCGCTGCCCACCAGGAGTGGGGAAAGAGCAAGGGCAAGAGGGTGAATTTTCATTGTTATCCTATCCGTCTGAAAGAACGTGGCTCTCCGTAACGAGCCAGGAAGGGCGAAATCGTCAATCCAGTTGGGCAACCGGGGTATCCCAGCCATCTTCATCAATCAGCTGCCAGCTGACTTTCCCGCTCGCGGTGGCGGGCAGGGTGTAAGACTGCTTGCCGAAAGGCGGTACCATCAGGCGCAGAGCCGGTTTGTCCAACGCCACATTCCCCACCGCCAGGCGGGAGAAGGTGAGCCAGTAGGGGGTCGGGTTGGTTGCTGTCAGTTGGTCGCCTGCCCGGCTGAAGGTCAGCTTCGGGGCCATGTCTGCCACGGCGCGTTTCACCAATCCCGCCGGGCGGTAAAACAGTTTGATATTACTCACGACCGTCATCACCATCTGCTCACCGTCGGGCTGCTGGGTGGGCAGCGCCTTCATGGAGATAAAAAACACCGACTCGCGGTCGTTAGGCAGCGGCATATCGTTGCGGCGGATACGCAACGCCAGTTCACCGTTCGCTTCCAGGCGAGCCAGCGGCGGCGTGACAATAAATGGCATCACCGGGGTGCCATGCCAGCTCAGATCGACATCCCCGGTGGCTGGATCGACCGGGCGGATCCATGACTGCATCAGATACGGTGCCGGGCTTTTGTTGTAGGCGGTCAGCGTTACGCCCTGTTTTTCGCCCTCCGGATAAATCACCCGCAGCACGTAAAAGGATATCCCCGGCGAGACGTTGTCCTGTGCCAGGCCCATTTTGTTGACCAACAGGCATAGGCCCATCAGAAGATAAATCGGGTATTTCATGGTGTGGTCTCCGTGGAGGCTGAGCCTGTCTGCTGGCAGGACTGGGAGAGCCCGCCAAAGTCGGTGAGCGTCTGCCAGGCCACCTTATTCACCGGCCCGTTAACGGCCAGGGTGATACTGCTGTGCGGAGGCACCATCGCCGGTTGTTGGTCTAGCGCCACGGTATGCCCGTCAACGGCCAGCATCCCCAGGGTCTGAAAATAGCCGGTGGGATTGATGACCCGCACGCCGTGCGCTTCACGCTTGAACGTCAGCAGGCAAGGGGTGTTGTCCGCGGGTAACGCCAACCCTTGCGGGCGATAAAACAGCTTGATCACGAAACGTATCCCTACCGACAGCCGATCGGCCGCCGTTACGGGTTCAGCCTGTGCAGGAATGGCCGAGATAGAGAGATAAAACAGCGACTCCTGGTCGGTGGGCAGCGTGGCACCCTGCGGCAATAGCCGTAGCAGTTGGCGGCTATTGCCTTGCAGCGAGAACAGCGGTGGCGTAACGATAAACGGCGCAGGGGTCGTATCGTCCAGGCCGTTTTGTACTCGGGCCTGGACCAGATAAGCCTGTTGCCCGCTATTGCTGACGGTGAGGGTTTGCGCTTTATCCGCGGCAGAAAAAATAACGCGTGTCTGTCCCAGGCTGATGCCGCCGCTCCCGGCCTGTGCAGACAGGCTGAAAGTGAGCAGCAGGCTTGATAGCACCTGATGAAATCGCTGTGTCATCGGGCCCTCACTGATAGAGAAACGTAAACATCAGCGTGGCCGTCACGTCACCGGTCGCGACTGCGGCACACCCGGTGCTGCCGCCACAACTGGCACCGGCATAAAAGGTGAACGTCTGGTTGATCGGTATCTGTCCGGGGTTCGCCAGTGAAATCACGCTGTTGTTTTTGACTTCGGGCTGGCTGTAATTTGGCACGGAGGCACTCTGGATCACCAAGATCCCGGTATTCGCCGCCGATCCGGCATTGCGAAACAGCCATTTACTGTCTTGGGTGGTACCGGTGCCCGCGATAGTCACGACAGGCTTGAGGCTGCCGCCCGCAGTACCGGTGCAGTCCTGCACGGACAGGGTAAAGGGCTGTGGAGCAACCAGCTGGTTTGGACGCAACTGGGATTTAGCGATGACACCCAAAGGCAGCGTGCTTTTATCCAGGCTGAGCGTGCAGGTGCCATTGGTCAGCACGGCGGAGAAATCCAGCGTCACGGCCTGCACCGGGGCGGATACCGCTCCACCGCCTGCCAGCACGACAGCCAGCACGGTCTTAAGGTAACGTTGCGCTGAACGCATCGGTGCCTCCGGTATCATTAATGGTCTGCCACTGCACTCGCTTGCCGGTTGCCAACGGCGTTTTAACCGGCCAGATATGGTTGCCGAAAGGGGGGATCATGAGTGCAGCCGGCGTGTCCAAGGCCAGTTGTTGCCCATCTACCTTCAAGTCGGCCAGGCTGACAAAATAGGGAGAGGGATTGGTCACCTTCAGCCCCCCAGCCACGCGGGAGAACTGCAACTCTTTTTGGGCGGCGGCAGAGGAGCCGCCCAGGCTCGCAGGCCGATAGAACAGCTTGATAATGTTGCCCACACCGAAACGCAGTTGGGCTTGCACGTCATTACGCTGCTGAGCCGGATCCCTTTGCGTACTGGCCGGGATCGCGGTGGCATGCAAATAAAACACCGACTCCCGATCGCCGGGTAGCGGCTGGCCGGTAAAGGCGATACGTAACTGATTGGTGCTTTGAGGTTCCAGGCGGAACAGCGGCGGCGTCACGGTGAACGGGGCAGCGGTCTGTGCATCCTGCTTACTGCTGATCGCGGCTTGCACCAGATAAGGCTTATCGCTGAGGGTATTACGGACGGTTACGTTGATACTGCCGGCCCCTTCCGGGTAAATCAGGCGGGTGGCATTAATGCCAAACCCGGCGGACCAGCCAGCCAACGGCGCACCCAGCAGGGCCACTAGCAGCGAAAACAGGGAGATCAAGCGTGTCATATTGCGGCTCCTGAAAAGGCGGGCCATCGGCCCGCTGGAACACATCAGTTGTAGGCAAAGCTGAACAGGATTGGGGCGCTAACCATACCGATATCTGGCGTGAGAGACGTAGAGGCCAAACCAGCCTGCAGGCTCAAGGATTTCGCGTTGAAATCGCCTGCTTCCGGGGTCTCACCTGCTTTGGCTACCAATAATTTTTGGCCGGCGGTAATGTAGGTGGTTGGTGAGGTCACTTCACTTAACATGACGCCGGTATTGGTGCCGGTGCTGTTAAAGATGTTCGGGTTACCCCCCAGCGTCTGGCCGCTTACAATCAGGCTTGCCTGATCGCCTGCTGCTGCAGGGGTTTCACAGTTGTTCAGACCCACGGTGAAGGTTTTCACACTGCTGGCAACCGGGGTTGCCACAGCGGTGAAGGCAGACTTGGAATAGTTACCCAGGTCCAGGCTAGCGTTGGAGAGAGAAACGTCGCAGGTCGCTGCCACAACGTTGGCGGTAATGGTCATCTGGGCGTTAGATGCGGCCTGAGCCACGCCAGATCCTGCCAACAGAGCTGCAACAACCGGGGCCAGAGTAAAAATAGACTTACGCATAATGAATTCCTTATTTACGTATTAAAAAAGTGAATAAAATCATTTCGTAGCGGATTATTAGCCACGAGCCATCATTTATCTGAACAGTCCGAGCAGACAAAGCACCTTCAATAAGATCATCACTACTGATGCCGTCAGTTTTTTTAAGACGTGAGCAAAGCATCCTGATGCTATTTCCATGCGTTTTTTAAGCCAAGACTATGCCCTAATGGATTGAGAGAGGTTGGCTATCCATCAAGCATGAAAGACTTGTTGTGCTGCTGTCTTTCTATCACGGGATACACAGTTTGGCTGAGCTGGAAATGGAGGGTTTTCCGCACTCTATAATTATCTAAATCGAAAACAAAATCTTTCATTTTGATTTTTTATTCAGATTAATCTCTCGGTGGTAATGATATATGTTTAGGATACTTCCCGGCTGATCATTGAGGCCGGGATTATTACGGCCAACCTTATTTTTTTAAAGTTTTTTTTGATGAATAAAGAGATTTTGCAATAATTGCCTTGTCAGGTGGTTTTTATGGCTAAATTGCGAGTTATTATCGTATGTATCATTATGTTTCCGGCATATTATATCGCAAATTTAATTTAACCAGATTTAAAACTCGTTATTGCGCCGTTTATGAATGCTTTCATCCGATGTGGTATTAAATACACTCAGAAAGCCAAGCAAAGGGGACCTGCATGCCGTTTGCCGCTTTGATCAGTGGGCTTTGGCCTGTAACACGGGCTTATTCATCATGAAAGCTCGTAAGAGAAAAGGTTTAACCTAATGAAATATAAGAAACATAATGCAGCCTTCGACAAGGTTCTGACGGCGTTGCAGGTGTTGAGCCGTGTTGATTGCTGCCCTCCCGATACATTGCCACCTAGAGATAAATGGCCCAAGACCCGGGATATTGCCGATTACTGTGATACCAACATTTATGTATCCCGCTACTACCTGATGAAACTGGTAAAGAAAAAGAAGGCGCATGTCTCATCGGTTCCAGACCAAAAGAGCTTACGCTGGTGTATTGCAACACCGACCAGGGGTGGGGATTTATCCCAATGATGTATCACATAATCAACGGTGTCATTTAAAAAGAATCAGGCTGTTAAGGTGTCAATATGAACTCACGCATCGCTATTGCTCTGTGGGGCAAAAATTTCTATTTCTTACAAGGTATTCGCCACCTTTTTGAACGGTACTTTTATCTCCGGGGAGTATCCCCTCTATTTGTCCATGCAGATTGCAATGATATTATTCATCTGAAAGTTGCGGGTCTGATTGTCAGGAGCAACGCCAGCTGGAGGGGAGATGGATATCAACGGTACCAAATCCTCATACGGAAAAAAAATACAGAAGGGGTTACCTATCAACAGGGAGAAATCGGCCTGAATGATAAACCCGAGGCGGTGATGCAACTGCTGGATAGGCTGTTCGACGTGCAGCTCAATAATAATGCCCCCTGCGTACCCGACTACGAAAAGATCACTCGGCGAGAGCGAGAGGTCTTGCAGGCGATAGCGGCAGGCTTATCGCCCACACAGATAGCCAGAAAGTTGCAGATCAGCACCAAGACCGTCAGCGCCCATAAGCAGGCATCCATGCGAAAATTGGGATTCCAGCGCAGTCACGATCTGTACCACTGGTTGTGGCAAGGTAGCCCGGATATCTCGAGGGATACTGTGGGAGAGGATGCTACGCCAAGGGCGAAAGGTTGAATGAAAGCACTCATGGTTGTTTTTTAAGGGGTACAGATGTGGGCCTTCCTTTCCTCCCATAACCCAGTGCGAGGTGGGCCACACCCCGCACACACCAAAGCTTAGTTCTCCACCAACTGCACCACCACGAGCCTGCCGCCTTCCTCGGTGGAGAGCACAAACTGAACCCCATCGTTCAGCGCCAGCTTGTCACCGATCGCCACCGGAGTTTTATCCGGCAAGGAGAGCAACCCGCTGATGCCTTCATTCACCAGCCACCACTGATCGTTATGGAATACGAAATAGCCCACGCGTTTTTTCTGCGCGTCCGGCGTGCGTTCGTTGGGGGCGATCAGGCGGTTAACGTGCCAGGCATAAATCGATTGGCCGCTCCATACCATCAGGCGATGATCGTCGGGGCGGAAGCTCCCGGCTTTACGCGAGGAGTAAAGGTTCAGGATCGGCAGCTTACCCTTGAACGGCGTACCACAATACGGGCAGGCTGGGCGGTTTTTACCGGAAAACACGTACCATTTCTGTTCGCAGGCAGCGTTTTGACACGGTTGGATCAGATCGACCGTTTTTACCAAAGCCGTTTCCCACTCATCCGCCGTTGGCCGCCTGGTGGGTTCGTGCAGACCCTCGATAAACGCCCTTTCAAACAACGGCGTCAGGTAGGGTCCCATAATGGTGTAGGGCACTTTCTGCGGATCGGCCCAAGGTAGCGAAGAAGGGCTGACCTGGTTGAGTTTGACCGCGTTGCTGTGGTCCGTCGGGTGTTCAATAAACAGCGCCTTTTCACCCATGGCCAGCGATTCATCGCGCATCTCATCGTCCATGTCATGGATCTTGCCGCCGCGCAGCGGGTGACGGAAGAACAGGTACATGTAGATAAGGACGGATAATGCATGCCTGTCGGTGGCAATGCTTGGCAGAATGCGCTGCGGATCTTCCTTCGGCAGGTGGCTGGTTTTCACCACTTCCGGGGCAATAAAGTCCGGCGTGCCGACCACGTCTGGGGGATATTTGCCTGGCACCACTAGCCCATCGACGTCAATGATACAGGCGTGGCCCTGTTCGGGGTCGATCAGCACGTTTTTATAGCTCAGATCGCTATGGCACAGGCCAGCGGCGTGCATACGCCGGACGGCCCGGGTCAGCAGCAGGCACACCTTCAGGTAATTCAGGGTGTTGCCGCGTTCACGCGGATCCAGGAACTTGTTCTGGTTATTGGCGCTGGCAAACCATTTGCCTTCCTTCTCGCGGCCTTTAATCCCCAGGAAGTCGTTATTCTTGGAGCCGTACTTAAAAAAGAAGTGGCTCTGGTAGGTGGGCACCACGATGCCGATTTTGCCGTCGTGTTCCACTATGCTGGTGGGCCAACAAAACAGCCCTTGCCAGTAATCCCCACCGGCTTGTTCAAAGATGTTCTGCCGGTAGCGGCCAGTGATCATCTCGATGCGCTCTTTCGCCTGCTCGTTCTGCGGCTTTTTATAGAACGCCACCACGTATGACTTATCCGGCGAAAAGTAGACGTCTTTCATCGAGCCGGAGCCGATGATCTCATCGACGTACTGGATGGTTTCGCCATCCTTGGTGGTACAGGTAACAATATTTGCCATTTCACTCACCCGCTATGTAGTCCAATCCATTCACCACGCCACGATTAGGGTCCGATCGTCGTGATTGCCCGGGGAGAAGAAGTTCAGCCATTCGGCCAGCCGCTCTGCGGGCTGCGCAGGGTCGCTCAGGCAGGGTGTCAGCTCCGCGATCAGATCGTCCCACTTCTGGCTATTTTGCAGGCCATTATCCGTTTCAAACCGGGGATCGGAGACTCCGTCCGTCATCAGTACCAGATGAGAGACCTCGGTCCATTTACCGATGCTGATGCGCTTACTGAAGTTCGTATCGTTCACGGCATCTGCATCCAGGAAGCGCGTTTGGCCCGCATACTCACCGCTGTCTGGCGTGCCCAGTACGCGCACTTTGCCCACCGGCCCGTAGGCCGCAATGGCACCGTCACCCAACCAGAAAGAGGCGGCGAACAGCTCGGCCCCGGTACGCAAGGAAACGGTGACCAGCAGCGTGGTCGAATAGGATTTGGCGCTCTCTTCGGCCCGGATGGATTCATTACTGATATTGTTGACGGCCATGATCGCGGCCTGGCGGAATAGGCGATTAAACGCCTCCCAGACTATACGCTGATCGTCAGTTCCCCAGTTTTCAACGCAGGCTTTGAGTTCCAGCCCTTTGTCGCTATTCAACAGGGTAGTCAGGTAGTCGCCCACGGTTTGAGTCGCGATACGCGAACCCTCGCGCGAGTTTTTAGCGCTACCGGCTCCGTCGGCCACCAGCATGACGTTCCAGCCGGTATCGCTATTGCTGGCGATGTAGAAGTCATCATCCCGGAAGGTGCCCGCATGCTCGTGTGAACGCCCTCTGCGGCTGGCCGCCACGATGTTCACACCAGGCCTTTGGATCTGCTGATGGGCGACATGCGGTTTGAAATAGCGCGAATCGGCAGGCGGCTCGAGGATTTTCCACAGGCTGCGCGGGTCGGGGTTAACGATAAAGGGCACTTGGGTGGTGCATTGCGGCGCAGCAGGGCAAGACCAGGTAACCGTGATGTCAAAGTCGCCGCTTTCGGTGGCGGTTCCTGCCAGTGAATAGGTCGCCTGATCAAAGGTGATGCCGATATCTTTGGAGAACGTGACGGCCAGCACTTCGGCAGTCGTTCCATCATCCAGCACGATATCGATTTCAGAGTGGAAGGGGACGCCGGTACGAGCATTAGCCACGTTGATTTTTGCCTGCGGCTGATTGTTCTGCGGCGTGCTAATCGGGGTAGCGGTGCCGGACGGGATCTGGCCTGGCTTCAGGTTTTCTTTGGCGGTTTCTTCAGGCAATGTGGTATCTCCTTGCACTTCCAGCGGCTCAAACGGTGCTTTCTGCCCGTCGTCTGGTGTTGGCAGAACTGCGGTTTCTGGGGCGACAACAGGGATGTCATCGCTCTTGGTGAGGACCACTTTAGGCTCGTCGGCCAAGGTATCGTCATTGGCAACCAACGGCGAAGCTTCTGTTGTCTCAACCGCTACGGGGGTCTTGGCCGTCACTTTCGTGATGAGGTTGGTCAGCAAGGTGCCGATCTCATCATCGGCTTGCAGGCTGGCAAGCTGGGCGTCATCCGTTGTTGCGCCCGTTTCTGCCAGGATCAGCATGAGTACGTTCTGGCGCAGTTTCTCCACGTCTTGCATCAGCCTTTCCCTCGCGTCACGTCGAAATCAGAGTCGCCGCCGTTTTCCCTGAACGTCAGCCCCTTATCGCACCATGGGCAAATAACGTCATCGGGTCCGTTGACGCACAACAGCTTGCCGCAGGTACACATCGCAAAGGCGCTGGCATTGCCGCAGTACGGGCAACCCGGTACGCCGTGCAGTTCGCTGGTATTGACCTGAATGGCAGACGCCGATTCATCGCTCCAGGCAAAATAATCCTCATCGATCGGGAAGCAGCCGTTGAGGTTGAAGCCGTTGATATTGAGCTTGAAATCCAGCGAGGAGAGGTTGATGGCCGGGCGTTCGTATTTCATCAGATAAGGGCGGCGTGACTTGCTGCAACGGCCCGTCAGGGTGACGCAGTTTTCGTCGTAGGCTCTGGCAATATCGTCTTTGGCCAGCCGCACAATGTGATCGGTGTGGGTGAGCAACGGAGGTGCATCTTCCCCCACACTGCGGCTGTGCGCAGAGACAGAAGCGGTGATCCACTTAATGAACTGGGCGAAATCCCCTTCCTGGCTGTCGGTGAACAGCAAGACGTTGTCGGTCAACTGCCGCAGGATGTTCATATCTGCAGACGGGCCAAGGCCAATGGCGATCAGGTTGACCTTATTGGCGTAGTTTTCTTTCCAGCGCTTGATTTCGGGGGCGGTATCATCCGTTGGGCGGCCATCGGTGAGCAGGTACACCACTGGTTTCCAGTCGCCTTTGCGTTCCTGGGTGGTTTTTCTGACCTGTTGATCCAACTGACGGGTCAGTTCCCGCAATGCCGCGCCCAGGTTGGTGCCACCGCCGATCGGCAGGCGAGGGGGATAAAACGACACCACCTCCACCAGCGGTACGATGGTTTTTGCCACCCCAGCGAAAGCAATCACCGATATCCAGGCGGTCTCAAGCGCGTGGGGGTCTTTTTTCAGGTCGCTGACGATCCTTTGCAGGCCATCATTCATTTTCTTCAGGCTTTCCCCGATCATGGACTCTGAGCAGTCCAAGACCAGGAAGATGGGCAGTCTTCTCATGGTTAAAACCTCGTCAGGCGGATGCTTCTTGCAATGCGCGTCATGGGGCAATGAAAAAACAGGCAAAGCTCCGGGTAGAGGCTTTGCCTGTTGGCTACAGAACCAGCTGTATTTCCGGTGGTGGTGGCGGGAGGTTATCCTGCCCGGCGTTAACACCCGCACTGGAACTGCCTGACGCGACGCTGGCCGACACCCATTTGAAGAAGCCGGAAAAGGCCGTTGAATCCAGAGTTTCGAGGGCCACAACCTGAGAGGTCAGTTGCTTGAGGTGTTCATGCTTGGCCTTCGGCCCGACCGCACAGGCGATAATGGAGCCGAAGGAACGTTTTTTGACTTCTTTGATCGCCTCGCCATAGGTATAACTGTCTGACGGGGTGCCATCGGTCATCAGGAATACCAGTGGCCGCCAATCGCCTTTCTGATCGCCATCGGAGCGGTGGATATCCCGATCCACGCACTGGATCAGGCACTCAAGCGCGGCCCCGGTGAAGGTGCCACCTGCGCTGGGGACAACAATATCGGTGAACTGGAACTCTTCCAATGAGGTTAACGGGATAAACTCCCGGGCTTCGTTATCAAAGGTAATGATGGAGATGTGCACGCTTTCCAGCGCATACGGATCCTGGCGCAGCGCGCTCATCATTGATTGAATGCCCACGTTAACGGCGTGGATAGATTCCCCGCGCATCGACCCGGAGGTATCAATCAGCAGGTAAACGGGTAATCTTCTCATTGCAGGTAGTTCTTCAAGTGGGACACGAAGGAGTCGGACTCGGAAGGTTCGCCAATGGCGTTCAACTTCCAGCCGGTGCTTTCACGCACCAGCTCGGCAAACAGCATGGAACGCTGGCCATCAAAGGCGGCCCCGCCCGAAAGATCGAAACGCGCCATTTCCACGTTTTTGGCATCCACCGCACGGATAAAGGCGTTTTGTACCTTGCCGAAGTGCTGCTTCAGCTCCTGGCCGTTATAAATCTGCACGATGAAAACGATTTTTTCGTACTTGGGATCGAGGGAGTTCAACTGGGCGATAATCTGCTCGTCATCACCATCGCCCGCACCGGTGCGGTTATCGCCGGTCAGCCAGATGTGGCCAGACTTATGGCGCAGGCTGTTGAAGAAAATGATGTCCCCGTTAACCAGCGAAGGCCGGCCGTTTTCCACATCGCCCAGATCGGCGACTTTGCCTTGGGTATTACACAGGAAGGCGATGACGTCGAGATCATACTCCGGCTCTTTCTTGCCAAACAGACCACCCAGCAGGCCTTTCTTCTCTTCATTGATATCCCAGCCGAGCCCAATGGTGACTGAGGAAAGGTCGTGTTCGTTTTTACGCAGGCTGACGCTTTGTCCTTTACGCAAACTGACTGACATAAAATCTCCTTGAATATGTTTTATAGAACAACGTTAACTTCGGGTGGTGGTGGCGGTAAATCGTCCAGGCCAATGACTTCCTTTTTACCTGACTCGACTTTCTGGCTGCCGACGGAAATGCTGGCCGACACCCATTTAAAGAAGGCTTTGATCGAGGTGGAGTCCGCCGTATCCAGCTGGAGCACGATCTCGGTGATTTCCTGGAGTACTTTGGTTTCGGCGCTGTGGCCAGCGGCACAGGCAACGACCACGCCGGTTCTGGCGGCTTTAAAGTCGCTGACGCCTTTACGCCAATCATCCGTTGGTGAGCCATCGGTCATGATGAACACCAGCGGGCGCCAATCGCCTTTGGTCTCGGCGGTGGTTTTCTGCACTTCGTTGCTGATGCTGGTGGCGACCAAGGAGAGGGCCTCACCCAGTGCGGTGGTGCCGCTGGCCACCAGTTCTGGCAGCTTGAAGCTCAGCAGGTCGGTGAGGGGCACCGCTTGGCGTGCGGAAGAATCAAAGGTAATGACGGAAACATAGGCGGTTTCAAGGGCGTAGGGATCTTGTCGCAGGGTGGAGAGCAGCGTTTGCACTCCATTTTTGACCGCTTCAATGGGTTCGCCCGTCATGGAGCCCGAAGTATCAAGTAACAGATAGACCGGAAGTCTTCTCATCGTATTCCCTTATTGAGTGCCGAGTTTTACATAATAAGTGTTCTGGTCGTTATCTCAACAGAAATACCCACGTTTACAGGAGTGGATTTGTTTATTTTGCGATCGCTTTCTCCCCTCACCCCGACCCTCTCCCAAAGGGAGAGGGAGCCAGCGTGGCGTTATGGTCGGGTACTGGAATTGATCTGTAACAGAGCTGATGTAGAGGATGTCGTTGAGTTGTAGCACAGACAGTCCCCTTCATTTTGTATAGGAAGAGGGAGCTGCTAGCCCCTGCTCTTTTGGAAGTAAAGAGGAAACTCGATCGTCCCCTTATCCAAGGTGCGTTTCCGAGTTTTCAGACTTGCTCGATCGGTACCCTCTCCCTGTGGGAGAGGGTGAGGGTATTACGGCTTCTGCTTGCTGGCCTGAATGCTGCGCACCAGGTCGTCGATACAGCGCTCGACAACCATATCCACCGCTTCGCTGCGGGTCGTTTCCGTCACTCTGGATAAGCGATCGATTTTGCGTAGCACCGACATTTTTAATGACAGTGAAACGGCTTTCTTCTTCTCTTTATCCAGATAGACCCTGCTGACGGTCTCGCTGGTTTTCAGCTCCGAGTTAGCCGCCAGCGCATCTTGCATACGGCGAAACGTCTTCTTGTCTAAAAGCCCAGATACAGTCAGCTGATAGGAGTGAGTGGCCTTGCGGTACTTGATCTCCGCCTCGTAGGATTCTCTCAGTTCCTTAAGCACGCGTGTCAGGGTTGGCCCCGAGCAGTCTAACTCAGTGATGATCTTGTCTGCGGATACGGGTTTACCCGCACTGAGTAAAATGGCCAGCTTATAGATCCGTGCCTGTCGCGTATTGAGTTGCATGATTAATGACTGCCTGCGTTGATGCTAAACCGGTGGCTTTCCTGAGATGACTCGTTGGCAATTCCATATACCTGAGCACGCGCCAGGATTTCTGACGCCCAGCGGCGATGGGTTGCAGGTTCGCACATGGTTCCCTGCGATTTAAACACCGCCTGTGAGGAGTTGAGGATCCGCAGCGCATCGGTATGATCGTTTGCCTGCACCATCAACGCCTTTTCGATCTTGCCGATCTGATTCGGGTGGATCGCTGTCTTGCCGACCAGGCCATGGGCGATATCAAGTGCCAATTCCCTATCCATAATCTGATGATCGTCAATATGCTCGCAAACCGGTGCCGTCAGAGCGAAATCGCGTGGGGAAAATACGGCAACCAGCATTTTGATCACATAGCCCATTGGGCCGTCATACAGCGTCAGGTTGCGCGGCCTTCTGAGTGCCACCACGTTCATCAGATCGTTGCCACCGATACGCAGGGCGATGATGCGCCGATAGCACGGATGGTGATGCAGGGTATTGGCTAACTCACGCATTTGCACCACATCAAACACTTCTTCTGTCTCAAGCGTGGGCATCATGCACAGGTGCGAGTCCTGCATCATGTTCCACCAGTAAGGCAGCGAAGCCAGCGTGAATTTAGGCAGCACAAAGCCGTCCACTGCGCTGAAATCCATGCTCGCCAGCAGCTGTTTCCCCATTTCTTTATGACGAGGCCGTACGAATACCAGCGGCCAGTGATCATTGCCCTCTGCGGCCTTGGCTTTGGCCAAGGTTTGGGTCAGTTCGCGCAGGTTTTCCAGCGCCTGGGGAATATCTTCATCGCTGACCGCATCTTCCAGGCAGACGATCAGCGAGCGTAAACCGGCGATCTTGCTATTGAGGATCGTATCGGCGATATCCGTTCTGGTGGCGGGCATATAGAGTGAAGCACCCAGCCGCCAAGGGGAAAGTCGTTGGTTCATTAGAGCACCTTCTTGATAATTGTTACCGCACGGTACTGCCCGATCTCATCACCGACTTCGGTAATGGTCAGCCCCTTTTCGCGTGCCAGATAAACCAGCAGCGCGACGTCGGGATCGTCTACCGCACGGACCAAGACGTGATCCGGTACTCTGCGTAGCACAGCGCGCGTAGCCTCTGCGATCCCTGGTTTAATTCGGTTAATACTGGAAACCTGATATTTTTTGGCGAGGTGGTTAACCACCTTCTCACTTTGTTGTTTCAGGTAAGCCTTTCTCTCCGCATCCTGCGTGCAGGGCTCAAGCGTCTCAGTGTCCAGCGTCGCGCGATACTGTGCAACGGTATCCACCAGCACACGGCTGCATTCAAACTGGGCGAGATGATCGCATTGTACGCAGCCGTGCAGGCCTTCGCTTGACCAGATGGAGCGTGAGATCATGCCGGAAACCGGCGCGCCCATAATGCCAAACGGGATCAGCCAGTCGTCGTCGCTGGCGGCCAGCCACGAACACCCACACGGGTCAGCAAGCACCACCAGGCGGGGCTGGGCAGGATAGCCAGGCCGGTTGTTGAGGGAGCGGATCAGTTCGCCGGTAATGGCTCCCTTACCCGTCCAGCCATCGACAAAGACTATCCCTTCGGTGCCGTGACGCGCCTCGATCCAGTCGAGTGCCACCGAGTCGATGCCCCGGTCGCGGATGATGCTGATGCCGTAGTGATACGATTCTTTGCCCATGGCCCGCAGCGTTTGCTGGAGCATCACCCCCAGCGGAACACCGGCACGCACCAGGCTGGCCAGAACTATCGGCGTATCGCCGAACCGTTCAATCAGCGCAAGGGCCAGCATCGAGACTTCTTTTGCCAGGCGTCCTGCTCCCTGGTCGAGTGCGCGGGCAAACAGGTCGAGGTGTGAAGGGGTCGGCTCCGGTTCCTGGCTCAACATCTCCGAGTAGTGACGGGCACCGGACTGGATAAGCTGTTCTTTCTGATCGACCGGCGTCATTTCCATTTCTACCGGTTGCAGCAGAAAATGAACGTCCTCGGGCAGGTATGAGCCGGAAAAGGGCACAAAATCAGACATATTACTGCTCTCCGAAAATATGGCGGGAGATCGCTTCGGCAAACTGGCTCTGGCGCGGCAGGCCAAACCAGGTACAAAGCTTCATAAAACGATGATCGCTGAGGCTGTCGCCCAACCCGATAACCGGGAACACGCCGCGTTCAAGCCGCAGTTTTTCCAGCAGGAAAGTCACTGCCAGCCCTTTCTCTACCACGGTCGGCAACCAGGCAACGTTGTTGCTGTTACGGTGGACGTAATAGCCGCTGGTAGGGAACAACTGCTCAATTTCATCGGCGATGGCGTAAAGCTCGTCCAGGCGGGTGCTATCGCGGTGCTTCATCACCAGATAGACCGGCGTGTCACCGTATTCATAGTTGATACGCGCCCAACCATTGATGTTGCGTTCGGCCATCAGCTCGGTGATCTTGCGTTGCATTCCCAGCAGGTTAGCAGCATAAGGTTGCAGTTTTTCCAGCATCAGCGCCTGCCATGCCTGATCCGGCTGCCCCTGTGGGTTGAGGATCACTGCACCGTGCGTGGTAACCGCCCATGACTTGAACGGGATACTCACCCGGGCAATCTCTTCGGTGCCACGTGCGGTCACAGGGATAAGCTCCGCATGCTCCAGCATCCAGTCCACCAGCATCGACTGTTCTTCGGTCATAAAGCTGCGTGGTTCCAGGCTACGATCCAGGGCGCCGGTGCGATACGGGGCCAGGTCGAGCTCATCGACCATCTTGCGGCGTGTCTGGAACAGGGTGTCGTCCAGATCGGAGAAAATGACCGGCTTATTCATAGCTTACGACCTCAACGGTTGGGGCGACCTGTTTTAACGCCTCAATTAACGCGGGATCAACGCTTGCCGCAGGGGTTTCGATACACAACAGGATCCGGTCAAACTGCTGGTGGGCCACGTTGTAGACAAAGTTGGGGATGCCCAGCCCATAGTTATCGCCAAAGGCGATGGCGGACTGGATGGCGAACCCGGTGGCTATCGGCGAACGGGTGGTGGAGCTGAATTTAACCTCGGCCCCCTGTTTTTCCAGGCGTTCAGCCAGCAGGAAGGGCTCCCAGACAAATTCGCTGCTGCCCAGCACCAGTAATTTCTCCCCTGGATGCGCCTGAATATCGCGCCCCAGATCCGCACTTGGCGATGAAATGCCCAAGCGGCCCCAGCTTTGTTTACCGGTGATCGGTACGCTGCCGGTGGCGGTTACGTTGACTGCGGGCATCACCGGCACCGGAGCATCGGGATTTTTTTCCCAATGCCAGTCACCTTGAACCAATGACACATACTGAATAGGGATTGGGCTGCGTTGGGCTAGGGCGTCGCCGCTCCAGTCGGTCAGCGTAACGGTGATGGCGCGGGCAATGTTGTGTAACCCGGCATCCTGCTGTAAAGCCTGGAGCAGGTTGATGAAGGTGTTGCCGGTGGTGGCCTCATCGTCGATCAGCACGACGGTTTTGGCTTCCAGTACGCGGCGGCGCAGTTCGGCATCCTGTGGCAGATAAAGCAGGTGGTCGGTGGCGTGACTGTGATTTTCTTTGAATTCGCACAGCAGCTCACCCCCCTCTACCGGGTGACGGGTGGACGTTAGGTACACCGGGTCGCTAACGCTGCCCCGGACTTCGTCAAACACACCTGCACCGAATCCGACGGCGGTTTCCGCCATGCCGATAAACAGCACCGGGCCTTGCTCACAGGCCGGGAACAGCGCGGCCAATTGCTGATAGACGGCGCGCATGACGCTCGGCTTCACCGGAATATGGCGGCCCAGCACCTTGCTGACGAACAGAAACGCGCGTTTCGGGTTGCGCCTTTCGGCTACGTCAAACAGCTCATCCAGCGCGATCGTGCCGCCCGTTGGGGTTACTTTCAGCGTGCCGCAAGACAGCGTGCGGGAATAGGTATTTAGCATGGGTTAGTCCTTCACCAGCAGATTGTCGAGCACGGGGTGATATCTGACGACATCGGTAATAGAGCGGACGATCGCTGGCGAGAATGCGGCTTTGGCCTCATCAATCACTTCCTGCTGGCTCATTACGCCAAGCTTATACAGGGCAAACAGGCCCGGCAGATTGACGCCGCTGAAACGGGTATAACCGATACCGCCAGACGGGCGCAGGTTGATTTCCAGCAGCACCGGACGCCCGCTGGTGTCGTTGCGGGTTTGCACGTTGACCAGGCCGTCTGCCTGCATTGCGGTGGCACAGGCTTTAGCGAGTTCAAACGCCTCGCCGTGGTTTTCCAGATATTGCAGCGCCCCTTCTTTTCTACGTGCCACGGCAGCCAGAACCGTGCCCCGATCAACCAACATGTCGACGGAGTATTCAGGGCCAGGCAGGTAAGGCATCAGTACCAGCGGCTCAAACTCGCCAGCGTCCGCCAAAGCACTGAGGTAACGCTGTGGATTCACTTTGCGGTTTTCCGGATGGGTAAAGGTGGCCATCGGGCCCACGCTTTCATCAAAACGCCAAAATCCCATGCCATAAATACCCTTCACCGGTTTGACGCACAGCTGCGCGCCAGAGAAAGGGGAACGGCTAATCAGATCGCGCAGCTCGGCCACTGACTCAATGCGCAGAGAGGGGACGACCGGCAACCCCTGCCGCTCCATGGCCTGGGCAAATGCCACTTTGTCATCGGCCAGCTCAAACATCGCCTGGCTGGTGGCACCGGTAGTCAGTGTGACACCGGCAGCCTCGATCTGTTGGCGATGGGCCTCGAACCACTGCGTGTTGCGGCCCGTGTGGATGGCTTGGATGCCGCACTGTTTCACCGTAGACAGAATGAAGGGTAGCCGCTGTTCGTCCTCTTTCGGTTCGAACAAGGCGACGTCTGCCTGGGAGAGGATCTCGTTACGTTCATTACGGTGTGAGGCAACCACCGTCACGGCAGTTTGCTTGGCTTTCACCAATGAAACGATGCCCTGAATAATATCCCGCTGGGAAGATAAACCTTCCATAAGCCACATTTTGAGTGTCATTTTTTGATTTTTACCGTTCAAGGCTTGATGGTTAAAAGGATCGCTGTGGGTTGAGGCCACCCAATGGCGATGTCAATCATAACATGATGTCAGTCGAGAAGTGAAAATATACGTTGAAAAGTGGCATAAAATGAATGTTATAGCCAATAAGTTACCAAATGTGAAAAAAATAAATTCTTTTAAAATATATGGTTAACTTGAATTGAGTGGGTGGTCAGCAAAAATGGGGTTGTGCGTGAACACCATCATGATATGATTTTCTACTCATGGAATTTGGTGTAAAAAATTCACTGTTTTCAATACCAACTTGAAGGAACTTAAACCATGGTGTCATTAACCAAGAACCAGACCGTTTCGCTCAGCAAGCAGTCATCTGCCATCAACCAGCTGCACTTTGGCCTGGGGTGGGATCCGATTAAGAAGAAAGGCGGTCTGCTGAGCAAAATGTTCGGCGGCGGCAATGATGCCATCGATCTCGATGCTGGCTGCGTATTGCTGGACAAAGATGGCAATACCATCGACACCATCTGGTTCCGCCAGCTTAAGTCTCGCTGCGGCGCAGTGGTGCACAGCGGCGACAACCTGACCGGTGAAGGCGATGGCGATGACGAAGTCATCCTGGTCGAGCTGGCAAAACTGCCTGCTCAGGTGGAATACCTGGCCTTTACCGTCAACAGCTTCCGTGGGCAGTCGTTCAACGATGTGGAAAACGCGTTTTGCCGCGTGGTCGATCAGGCCAAAAAGGAACTGGCACGTTATGAGCTGAAAGAGCAGGGTGCTCATACCGGCATCGTGATTGCTTCACTTCGTCGTAACAATGGCCAGTGGGATTTTACCGCGCATGGCAAAGCCTGCAGCGGCAGAACCATTGATGACATGCATGCTGACATCGTCGCTACCGTGGTGCGCTAATGAATATGACTCCGGGGGCCAATGCCCCAGTTCCATCTAAATTACTGAAGGTGCGCGTGCTGTCCGGCGCACCGGTTGATGCCTCCGCTTTCCGCCTGTATGCCGATGGCAAAGTGAAGGGCGACGCGGACATGATCTTTTATGGTCAGCCCAAGAGCGATGACGCCACGGTTGCCCTGACCCAAGAAGGTCATAACTCCAACTTCGCGGTAGACGTCAGCCGCTTGCACCCAGACGTGCAGAAAGTCGCCTTTACGGTGACCTGTGAAGGGGCTCAAACCGTCGCAGGCCTGCAACGGTTGCTGATCCAGATTGAAGCGGATAACGAAGTGCTGCTGGTGGGCACCGTTGAGCTGAATGGCCGCCAGGAAGCCGCATTGATCCTGGGTGAGCTTTACCGTCGTAACAGCGAATGGAAGTTCCGCTTTATCGCTCAAGGCTTCAACGGCGGGCTGAAACCGCTGGCTGAACATTTTGGTGTGGATGTGGCGGATGCTCCTGCCCCGGCAGCGGCTCCTGCGCCAACGCCTGCACCGGCCCCAACGCCGGAGCCAGCCAAAATCAGCCTGAGCAAAGTGTCGTTAACCAAAGAAAAACCGGCTATCAGCCTGACCAAGCGGGATAACTTTGGGGAAATCCGTATCAACCTGAACTGGCATCGCGGCAGCGGCCCGACGGGTTTACGGGCGATGTTCAGTTCGAACAAGGGCGTCGATCTCGATCTCGGGGCGTTTGTTGAAATGGCCAACGGGGAAAAAACGGTGATCCAGGCGCTCGGTAAGCGTTTTGGTGACTACAACCGCGAGCCGTTTGTCCAACTGCAAGGCGATGACCGCACCGGTGATATCTCGGACGGCGAATGGCTGCATATCAACGGGCGCGAATGGAAACATATCCGCGAAGTACTGGTGTTTGCCTTCATCTACGAAGGGGTCGCGAGCTGGGATAAAACGGACGGCGTTGTGACGTTGCACGTGCCAGACCAGCCACCGATTGAAACCCGCATGTCGGAAGGCCAGAACAATCGCAACATGTGTGCCATTGCGCGCCTGGTTAACGAGAACGGTAGCATCAAGGTTGAGCGTGTTAACCGCTTCTTTAACGGTCACAGTGACATGGATCAGGCTTTCGGCTGGGGTTTCAGCTGGAGAGCAGGGTCAAAGTAATCAATTTCACAGAGGATTTTACCATGAGTTTTTTCAACAAGGTTAAAGGGGCATTCAATGCCAGCCGCGACGAGCTGACCAAGCAGGTCGGTCGTTTCAAGAATAAAAAGTTCATGCAGGGTACCGTGGCCGTGTGCGCGCGTATCTCCGTGGCCAGCGGCGGTGTCAGCTCTGAAGAAAAACAGAAGATGATTGGGTTCCTCCAGGCATCTGATGAGCTGAAAGTGTTCGAGACCACTGAAGTCATCGAATTCTTTAACAAACTGATCGCCAGCTTTGAGTTCGATGTCGAAATCGGCAAAGGCGAAACCATGAAGTATATCCTGGCGCTGAAAGATCAGCCGGAAGCGGCCCAACTGGCCATCCGTGTGGGTATCGCCGTAGCCAAAAGCGATGGTGACTTCGACCAGGATGAGCAAAAAGCGGTACGCGAAATCGTGGCTGCTTTGGGCTTTGATGCGGCCGAATTCGGCCTTTAATGTAATATCTTCAGAAGGTTAATATGGTATCCACGCACATCGGCTTCCCGACCGAGACCGTCATTGTTTTCATTGTATTGGCTGTCGGGGCCATTTTTATCGACTTGTTTATGCACCGCGATGACAAGCCTATTTCGCTGAAGAGCGCAGCCCTATGGTCTGTGTTCTGGGTTGCCATAGCGATGGCCTTTGCCGGTTTCCTGTATATCCACCACGGCGCCGAAGTGGCCAGCCTGTTTGTCACCGGTTACGCACTAGAGAAAGTGCTGTCGGTTGATAACCTGTTTGTCATGATGGCGATCTTCTCGTGGTTCGCCGTGCCGGATCGTTTCCGTCACCGCGTGCTCTACTGGGGCATTATCGGGGCTATCGTGTTCCGTGGCATCTTCGTTGCCATCGGTACCGGCTTGCTCAGCCTCGGGCCATACGTTGAAATTGTCTTTGCGCTGATCGTGGCCTGGACGGCGGTGATGATGTTGCGCAGCGGCGATGACGGTGATGAGATCGAAGACTACTCGCAGCACTTGGCGTATCGCATGGTTAAACGGTTCTTCCCGATTTGGCCGAAGCTCAGAGGCCACGCTTTCCTGTTAAGCCAGAAAGAAGTCGATGAGGAATTGGCCAAGCCGGAAAACAAGGATGTGACCATTGGCCGTGGTGCCAAAGCCTGGCGCTATGCGACACCGCTGATGCTGTGTGTGGCCGTGGTTGAGCTTTCCGACGTGATGTTTGCGTTTGACTCGGTACCGGCCATCATCGCCGTGAGCCGTGAGCCGCTGATTGTCTACAGCGCCATGATGTTCGCCATCCTCGGCCTGCGTACGTTGTATTTTGTGCTGGAAGCCCTGAAGCAGTACCTGACGCATCTGGAAAAAGCCGTTATTGTGTTGCTGTTCTTCATTGCGGTGAAACTGGGTCTTAATGCCACCGACCACATCTGGCATCATGGGTACAGCATTTCAGCAACGGCGAGCCTGTTTGTCGTGCTGGGCGTTCTTGCGGTGGGTATTATCGCGAGCGTCATGTTCCCAGGCAAACCCGACGCCGAGGAGAAAAAGGAGAGCTGATCTCCTATTCAGCTGAAATCAATTCGCATGAGTTTAATTTTTTGAGAGGTTAGAACAATGAGTGTTTCTTTATCTAAAGGCGGTAATGTTTCCCTGAGTAAAGCAGCCCCAACCATGAAGAATGTGTTGATTGGTCTGGGTTGGGACGCACGCTCCACCGATGGTCAAGACTTTGACCTGGATGCCTCTGCATTCCTGCTGGCCGCAAACGGGAAAGTGCGCGGTGATGCTGACTTCATTTTTTATAACAACCTGACTTCTTCAGACGGTTCCGTCACCCACACCGGTGACAACCGTACTGGTGAAGGCGACGGCGATGACGAATCTCTGAAAATCAAACTGGATATGATCCCAGCGGATGTCGACAAAATCGTGTTTGTGGTCACTATCCACGATGCGCAAGCTCGTCGTCAGAGCTTTGGCCAGGTATCCGGTGCCTTTATCCGTTTGGTGAACGATGACAACCAGACCGAAGTGGCCCGTTACGACCTGACAGAAGATGCGTCCACCGAAACCGCCATGCTGTTTGGTGAGCTGTATCGCAACAACGCCGAGTGGAAATTCCGCGCGGTAGGTCAGGGTTATGCCGGTGGCTTGGCTTCCGTGTGTGCTCAGTACGGCATCAACGCCTCCTGATCGACAAACTCGTTAATATTTCGGGCAGTACACCACTGCCCGTATCATCCCCTACAAAGCAGGAGCTTTAAAATGGCAGTTTCTCTCGTAAAAGGCGGTAACGTATCCCTGACCAAAGAAGCACCAACCATGAACATTGCCATGGCTGGCTTAGGTTGGGATGCGCGTGTCACCGATGGCCAAGGGTTTGACCTGGACGCCTCCGTATTTATGGTTGGTGATGACGGTAAGGTGCTGGGCGACAGCAGCTTTATCTTCTTCAACAACAAGAAGAGTGCTTGTGGCTCCGTTGAGCACCAGGGCGACAACCGCACCGGTGAAGGCGATGGCGATGATGAGCAGGTCAAAATTGAGCTGAGCAAAGTGCCTGCTGAAGTCAAGAAACTGGTTTTCGCCGTCACCATCTATGATGCAGAAGCGCGTAAACAGAATTTCGGTATGGTCAGCAACAGCTACATGCGTATCTTCAACAACGATAACGGCACCGAAATCGCCCGTTTCGACCTGTCCGAAGATGCTTCTACCGAAACTGCGATGGTATTCGGCGAGCTGTATCGCAACGGTGCCGAGTGGAAATTCAAGGCAGTGGGCCAAGGCTTTGCAGGTGGCCTGTCCGCGCTGGCTTCACAGCATGGCGTGAATATCTAAGACACTGAATTAGCCCCTCTCTTCGCGCTCACTTTGGATGAGGGGGCGCTCAAGTTTTGCTGAGATGATCTTCTTTCTTCCCGCAGAGCAGGGGCTTTCAGCTCCCTCTCCCAGTGGGAGAGGGTTGGGGTGAGGGGAACATTTCGCCCCTTGCCCAACTCCACCCGCCAATATTGCCGTTATGGAAAAGCTATTTTAACAGGAGGTTATCCTGATGATGTTACAGTCCGGCCAGAATCTGGTGGTCAATGGAACCCGGCTCGATTTGACTCTGCAGTACCCCGCCAACCCTGGTTTTAAAAGTGAGCCTGATACCGCAGTATTCCTGCTCAATACCGAGGGCAAAGTCCGTGGCGATGCCGATTTTATTTTCTTCAATCAAACCGCTACCCCCAACCGCAGCGTCGTTCTGCAAACCACCCACCAGAGCAGCTCTCTCTCCATCGATCTCAGCAAGATTGACGACAATATCAGCAAGATTGCAATCACTTTGGTAATCGATGGCCCCGATGCCGTTGCCGGGTTGCAGTCTTTGAAGCTGGATGCGCCCAACGTGGCCCAATACAGCGTGGAAACCTCGGGCCGCCAGGAGAAGGCGCTGATCGTGGCCGAAATTTATCGCCATGCCGGTAACTGGAAGCTACGTGCGCTTGGGCAAGGGGTTAACGGTGGTTTGGAGCCGCTGGCGTTAAACTATGGCGTTGATGTGGCTCAGCCAACTGCGCCTGCTACTCCGCCGCCGACCGTCAGCCTGGAGAAAAAGCTGCAGGATAAAGCCCCGCATTTGGTGAGCCTGGCGAAGAACGTCACCGTCAGCCTGGCTAAATTCAATCTGCAGTCGGTAAAGGCCAAGGTCGCGTTCGTGCTGGATGCTTCAGGATCGATGACCGGGCAGTTCAAAAAGGGCAATGTGCAGGCGGTACTGGATCGCATCGCCGTGCTGGCCGTGCAGTTTGATGATGACGGCTCGATGGACGTCTGGGGCTTTGCCGAAAAACACGCAAAATATCCCGATGTGACGCTGGATAATCTTGATGGTTATATCAAGGCGATCCAGGGCAGCGGCAAGCGCTCAATGTGGGAGATCCTGCCAAAGCTGGGTGGTACCAATAATGAACCGCCGGTGATGGAGGAGCTGATCGATACGTTTAAACACAGCGACATGCCGGTGTACGTGGTGTTTATTACCGACGGTGGCATCAGCAAAACGCGCCAGATCAAAGAAGCGATCAAGCGCTCGGCCAACTATCCGATTTTCTGGAAGTTTGTCGGCCTGGGTGGCTCGAACTACGGCGTACTGGAAAAGCTGGATACCTTCACCGATCGCCGGGTGGATAACACCAACTTCTTCGCGATTGATGACTTTGCCACGATGAAAGAAGACCGTTTGTACGATCTGCTGCTGGAGGAGTTTAAAGAGTGGTATGACGCCGCCAAGGCGGACCGTATTATTTTTTAACTATTAATATCAGATAGTTAAATAAATACATAACGTACCGCGATGGCCCCTCACCCTAACCCTCTCCCACAGGGAGAGGGGACCGATCGAGTGTGCGATTGGTTGCAGCAATCTACCTGACCCCCGAAATGAATCAACTGATCACTGAACTCGACCACGACGCCGGACAGCTCCCTCTCCTTGTGGGAGAGGGTTGGGGTGAGGGGAAATATTGAGTGCCGAAGGGAGCGATTAGTGGTCAGTCTTGCTGATCACATTAGGCTCCGCCACGCGCTGCCTTTTAACCGGCGAACGGCGTTTTGACCAGGCCGGGTGGAAATGCCGCCAGTGCGCATCCTGGGCCGCCGCCAACAGCTCGTAGTCCCCGCGGGTATCACCCCAGGCTCTGAGATGATAGTTCCCCAGTGGGCCATAGATACTTTCCAGGCGTTCAACCTTCTGCCCACAGCGGCAATTATGGCCGGTGATGTGCCCGGTGAGCTTCCCGTCGATCACTTCCAACTGAGTACCAATCAGCTTGATGCCCAAACGATCGGCAAACGGCTGTAGCACCAGGGCCGGTGAAGCGGAACAAATCGTGACTTCAGCACCGGAGCTGACCTCCATGGCAACCGCAATCAGCCCAGAAGGGCGCATCAGCTTGGTCCAATAGGCCGAACAAAAGGCTTCCGCCTGCTGACGGAACCAGTGCTCATCTACCCCGGTCAGGAAAACCTTAATCAGGGTTTCTTTTAGCTCGTCGCGGGTGAGTTTTTTGCGCATATGCTTAAACGCAGGCTGCGCCAGTTGCAATAAGCGCCGGGCAAATACGCGCCGCCCAAAAGCGAAACGCAGAAATGGGATAAAACTGTCGTGGTGAGTCAGCGTTCCGTCAAAATCAAAAACTGACAAAACTTGCGTTGTACGACTTGCCTCTGTATCCATCTTTAAACCATACCTCTACTGTGCAATACCGGGCGTTCTCCCAATCTGGTGGATGATAGCAGAACTCCCCCGCAGGTTGAATTTTTGCCAACCTGGCCCGCAAACCCAGCTCTAAGACCAATTTATAAAACACGATCACGCCCTCAATATCCCTACTAATTATGTGATTTCTCCGCCGCTAGCGAGTAAAATGCCTGCGCCCTACCCAGGGCACGCTGTTTACAATCTGGCTATGGCATCGCCATAAAAAGGAGTCTTCCCTTATGACAGGTCTGTTTCTGGGGTTCCTTCTTGGATTTATCATGCAACGCGGGCGCTTTTGTATGGCCGGCGGTCTGAGAGACCTCTATCTGTTTCGCGACGGGCGCATGACCCTCGCTATCCTCATTATCATCACTCTGCAAAGCATCGGTCTGTTCGCCTTCGTCGCTCTCGGTTGGGCTAAACTGCCCGGCGGGGATTTCCGCTGGCTGGCGACGCTGATCGGCGGCGTTACCTTCGGTCTCGGCATGGGGCTGGCAGGCTCCTGTTCTACCGGTGCTTACTATCGCGCCGCTGAGGGGCTGGCCGGAAGTATGATTGCCGTGGTCGGTTTTATCGTCGCCAGCTGGTATATCCGCCAACCGGGTGGCAAACAACTGTTCGCTCCCATCAACGCCCCCGCCTTACCGGACGCTTCGCTGATGCAGACGTTCGGCATGTCTCCCTGGCCTGCTGTAGCGGTGCTAACCGTGCTGACCGGTGTGCTGGTCTGGCGCCACCTGAAACGTAAATCCTTCCCCGTTCCGCAACCTAAACCGCGCAAGCAGGGTATTGCCCACTGGCTGTTCGAAGCACGCTGGCATCCCTTCGTCAGTGCCGTACTGATCGGCGTTATTGCGCTGCTGGCATGGCCTTCCAGTCTGGAGTCGGGCCGGGTTGGCGGTCTGGGGATTAGTGGCCCCAGCGCACAGCTGTTTTCGTTAATCACCGAGGGTAAAACTGGCTTCTTCGGCTGGGCTGGCTATCTGCTGATCGGGATTTTCGGCGGTGCGTTGGTGGCTGCCTGGGGAAGTCAGGAATTGCGGCTGCGCTCGCCCGGCCTCCCGACATTGGCCAAAAGCCTGTTTGGGGGCGGATTGATGGGGATCGGCAGCGGGTTGGCCGGGGGTTGTATGCTGGGTAATACCATTGTTAATACCGCCTGGTTCTCCTGGCAGGGCTGGCTATTTATTCCGTGCATCCTGTTGGGCAGTTGGGTGGTCAGTTATTTCACTATTATTCTTCCGAATCAATCGATTAAAACAAAAGAGGCTTGAGGGCTATGAAAACGATCACTCTGGATACCACCGGTAAACTTTGCCCGTTCCCGCTGATGGAAGCCAAAAAGCACATTGAGCAATTGGGTTCTGGCGACCTGCTGGTGATTGAATATGACTGCGCCCAGGCCACGGAAAACCTGCCGCGCTGGGCGGTTGAGGCAGGGCACAGCGTGACGGATTTCCAGCAGACCGGCGATGCCCGCTGGCAGATTAGTATTCAGAAGGGGTAGGTTAGCGCCTTGCCTGAGGTAGTAAGCGCCGATATCGGGTGTAGACGGTGGGTATTTTTAATTTGTGAGCCATAATACAGCCTCCTGTTATCGGCTAATGATGTTGGTCATGAAGCGCGTGTCATCTGGAAAGAGGGCCTGGGCCTCTTGCTGTAAACGTTGGTGTGCTATTGCATCCTGCTGGTATTGCGCGATAGCAATCAAGGAAGCATAAACATTTTTATCAATCCTTCGGGATAGGTAGCTGTTTGCCCAACGGGCGTAATCATCGAGCAGGTGTGGCTCACGGGTTTGGTTAAATACCAGCAGTGCATGAGTTTGCCGATCGTAAAGCCAGCGTTCAGTATTAACCCAGGGATCAAATGCCATAACACGGTGCGCGGGTTCAATATCCAACAAATGGTTACGTTCAATGGACGTTAAAGACAGGTTTGCATATAGCCCAATACTTGCCAGAAAGAATACTGTGATGGAGATAGCTGGAATTGCACTGCAAAAAAATGTGGTGGTGCCGGGGGCAAGTGAGATGCGCTCTTTCACTGTGCCAACCTGGCGATCCAGCTGCGCCAGCAAAAGTAAAAATATCGCCCAGTGTGCGGCTGAAAGCGTAAATGGATATTCCGTTTGAGTGTGTAACACAATCGGTAACAGTACTATACAGAGTGCCGATGCTTCACCAGCAGGGCGTTTGTAGGTTCGGCTTTTGGCTCCATCGTGCTTTAGCGCTACCCTTAGCAGACGAAGCCCACATCCTAGCAGCAACAACATGCCGATCAGTGCTACCAGGCCACCCTCGGCCCACCAAAATAACATTTCATTATGGGGGTGTCTTACGACGCCTAAGCCCTGGGTGGAGAACCCTTGCGCCAGGCGAAAGTGTTGGAATTCGTATTCGAAGCCGCCATAGCCCCAACCTAAGAGTGGCTTTTGGACAATCATCGCCAGTGTATCGTGCAACATGGTGTAGCGCGCATGATTGGAGAGGCCATGGCTGATATAACGCAGGCCAGCTTCCCCATGCAAACCATGAAACAGGGCTATTACGCCAATTAGCAGGCCCACGGACATCAGGCATACAGCCCATTTAGCGCGTAGAGGGTTCAGAGGGTGATAACGGTACAGAAACAATAGTGCCACAGTCCCGCCGCCGATCCAGCCAATGCGTGATTGCAACCAAACCAGTAAAATGGGGAACAGCACCAACAGTAGCCCTAACCCATGGGTTCGTACGCGCTCATAGTGGGCTTTACTACATGTAAAAGTGGGGAGCAGAAATAGCATTAACACCAGCGCCAATCCGGTAGTAATAAAGCTGGCCAGAACATTCACCTGCTGAAATACCCCATAAGCCCGACCGGTTAGCATTGGATAGGCAAACCAGTCAGGTACCATTCCCTGCATGGTGAACTGCAGCAGAGCGAGCAGCGCTTGGAAAGCAGTGGCCGCTAATATGGCGTAATACAGCCACTGGCGGTAAAAGCGAGGAGGATGATATTGCAGTAGTGACACATAGAAGACCCACCCCCCCAATAATCCTAGCCAGCGCGCCAGTGCGGCATCCCGCCATAGGGGCGAAGTGTAGAACAAGGGAATAGCCAAAATTCCAATGGCCAGCAGCAACCAGCGAGCCGTTATGGTAAGGCGAACAGTTTTACCTGCGGGTAACGTTAGCCAAATTGTGGCGACTACGGAGGCCATGACGGCCCAGGTGATAATATTTTGCGGCAATTTTAAGCCACTTCCCCCCATGTTTGGTAGGTAAATATGGAGTACGAATATCAACCAAATCAGTAGGATGTATAAAGGTAACGGGGGTAAGCTAATCAGGTTTTTAAATGGTAAAGCTTTTTGCTGATGGTACATTCCTTTCACCTGATCTCATTATCCAGCTGGAAACGGCTGGCATGACTCATTAAGCCTGAAGAAAAACAATCAACGGCCTATAGAAAACTAGGTTTTCGCCTGTAGTAGAGAGGGGCTATTCACATGTGAAATCAATAATATATTGATTTTTATAGTGTTTGTGTTTTGTCTGATGTTTGCATCAAGCAGCTTTTAAAGCTGTATGTTGGTCACTCCCATCCATTTAATGAACTATAGTATCGCATTTTTAGATATTTCAGCAAAATAAATTTAAATAATCCAAGTATGCAGGTTAATGTTCTGTTTGATGCATGTTTATTGGCTTTTGATTTTTCATTTATTATTTTATTCCTGATGTGTCAGCCGTTTTATTCAAACTTTATTCAGATCACTTTTAATACTTCCCATCGGGTGAAGCATTTTGTAATAATTTATGCCAACGCAGGGTTGTGAGATGTTCAACATGCGTTTCTATTATTTTTTTAGACTTCATTTATGCGTTTGTGCATGAATTGATTTTGGCTCATGCCGACAAAAACGCAGTATACGATTCTGATAAATTTCTATTGGAATGATTTCATATTTATTGTGCTTGAGTAAGGTTGCGTTAAGCATAAATGAGATTCAAAGAAGTATATCATTATCTGCATGGAACCTACGCTTTCATCATTATTATTTAAAGGATTATAGAATGAAACTGAACAAAATTGTATTGGGTGTTTCTTTGGCTTTTGGGATCGTTTCCTTCGCTAACGCAGCTGATCAGGGGAATGGCACCGTGACCTTCACCGGTTCTATTATTGATGCACCATGCTCGATTGACCCAGACACTATTGATCAGACTGTGAATTTGGGCCAGGTGTCTAACGTTGCACTGGAAGCGAAGGGAGCGTCCACACCTAAGTTCTTCGAAATTCGTTTGGAAAACTGCAGCCTCGTAAAGGATAAAAAAAATACCGTTACCGCTACTTTTAGCGGCGGCAAAGGCGGTACTGATGGCATGCTGGGTATGACCGGTACAGCAAAGGGCGCGAGCATCGCGGTGGCTGATACTTCAGGTAAACTGATTAAGCTGCGTGAGCCGACTAGTGCACATGAGCTGCAGACTGGCAAAAACACCCTGGGCTTTTCGGCCTACCTACAGGGTGATGGCGCCTCATCGGGTATCGTCCCTGGTGATTTCAAGAGCGTAGCTAACTTTACTCTTGCTTATCAATAAGATTAGCATCTCCTATGCATGTGGGATTACCCACATGCATTTTTATTTGCCGCCACTGTCGAGCATATCTATGTCCTTAAAAATGGGCGTAGCTCCCCTTTTTTTACTATTGAACATATGTGTTGTGAGTTCGGTAGCAGCTAGCCAGATGCGGGGGGCAGGCCAGGTAAATATGATCGGCGCGATAATTGAGACAGCTTGCGCAATAGATACTTTGAGCAGTGACCAAACGATTAATATAGGTACCTTACCCGTTGATCAGATTGCCCGTGATGGACATGGCTTAAGGCAACCCTTTTCAATTCGACTGGTGAATTGCGTATTAACCCGACAGAATACATCCTTATCTGACTGGCGTCATTTTCAAATTACCTTTGATGGTCAGGTTGATGCGGGACTATTTGGCGTTGAGGGAAGTGCCAAGGGCGTTGCTCTGCAGCTTGCCGACAGCCAAGGTAATATTGCTATCCCTGGTGCGCCGCTGCCTGTTGGTGAGATTGCCGCTAAAGAGATGTTATTGAATTATTCTTTACGGCTCGTGAGAAATCATCAGTTATTACGCTCCGGAGAATACACCTCAACGGTGAAATTTAAAATGGACTACCACTGAATTAGTATATTGGCGTGGCTGTGGCTATCATATCTCATTAGTGATTCTTCGTTGATTTAGCGCGTGGACATTATTTGAAATAATGGAATTAACGCCTGATGGAATAATGTAAAAAGGTCTAAAATGATGGCGTTATATTATTTTAAGGGATTACCTTTGCGCCCGAGTTTTCTTGGGGTAATAATTAGTTATATCATCGGTGGGGCAATAACCTCTGTTCAGGCAGCAGAATTTAGTTTTAATACCGACGTATTGGATGTTAACGATCGTAGCAATATCGATTTAGAGCAGTTCTCTCGTAGCGGTTACATCATGCCGGGAGACTATATCATGTCAGTACATATTAATAAGCAAGAGCTGTTAGAACAGCCCGTGATTTTCTATCCACCGGATAATGACCCGAAAGGCAGTGAAGCCTGTGTAACGCCGGAACTGGTTGAGCAATTTGCTTTAAAGCCAGAGATGCAGAAAAAGCTGGCCTGGTGGCATCAGGGGCAATGCCTGGTGGTCAGCAGCCTAGAGGGGATGACCGCCAAAGGGGATTTAGGAGCGGCCAAGCTGTACCTGAATATTCCGCAGGCCTATCTGGAATACTCCTCGGATGACTGGGATCCGCCTTCGCGCTGGGATAACGGTATACCAGGGTTATTGCTGGACTATAACCTTAATAGCCAGACCCAACGACAATACCAGCGTGGTACACAAAGCTATAACGTCAGCGGTAATGGTACCGTGGGCGCCAACCTGGGTGCCTGGCGCTTGCGTGCTGACTGGCAAACACGATTGGATCATCAGAGCGATTCTGGGCAATCAACCCAGAATAGCTGGGACTGGAGCCGTTATTACGCCTACCGGGCAATCCCGCGGCTGAGTGCTCAGTTGATGATGGGTGAGAACTTCCTCAACTCCGATATTTTTGACAGCTTCCGTTTTACTGGCGCTAGTCTGGTAACGGACGACAACATGCTGCCGCCAAACTTGCGCGGCTATGCGCCAGAAGTGACGGGTATAGCCAAAACCAATGCCCGGGTGATCATCAGCCAGCAGGGGCGAATATTGAGGGAAACCCAGGTGGCAGCGGGGCCATTTCGCATCCAGGACATCAACGATGCGGTCTCCGGCCAACTGAGCATCCGGGTGGAAGAACAAGACGGCAGCGTTCAGGAATTCAAGATGGACACCGCTAGCGTGCCATACCTGACGCGCCCCGGTACCGTGCGCTACAAGGTTGCGATCGGTCGGCCAGCGGATTGGCAGCATGACACAAACGGCCCGCTGTTTGCCACTGGGGAGTTCTCCTGGGGTGTCAGTAACGGTTGGTCATTGTACGGTGGTGGCGTGGCTGGCGGTGATTACAACGCGCTGGCGCTGGGGATTGGCCGGGATTTGATGATGCTGGGTGCGTTGTCGTTTGACGCTACGCAATCGCAAGCTCGCCTTCCGTATGAGGATAGAACGCTGTCGGGCGGCTCTTACCGCCTGAGCTATTCGAAGCGCTTTGACGACTACGACAGCCAAGTCACTTTCGCTGGATATCGCTTCTCGCAGCAGAACTACATGAGCATGAGTGAGTTTCTGGATGCCCGTACCAATGGCTCGCGCTCGCAGAACAGCAAAGAGATGTACACCATCACCTTTAACCAGCAGTTCCGTGATTTAGGGTTGAATGCCAACTTGAACTATAACCACCAGACTTTTTGGGATCGGCCAGCTAATGATCGCTACAACCTGACATTGTCACGTTATTTCGATATCGGCCAGTTCAAAAACTTAAGTTTATCGATGACGGCATATCGCAATAAATATAACGGCACCAACGACGACGGTATGTACTTGTCACTCTCGATGCCGTGGGGCAATCACGGTTCAGTCAGCTACGGCAGCAGCTATGACCGCAATGATAACAGCCATCAGGTAAGTTATTACGATCAGGTTAATGACCACAGTACCTACCTGGTGAGTAGCGGGGTCTCGCGCAGTGGTGTGATGGCGCGTGGTAATTATAGCCACCAAGGCGATATCGCCCTAATGAACGGTACCGCTAGTTATCAGGAAGGGCGTTATACCGCGCTTGGTGTGTCATTCCAAGGTGGAGCGACCGCGACGTTGGAAGGGGCGGCATTGCATCGTTCGACTGCCAATGGTGGTACCCGAATGATGCTGGACACTGGCGGTGTAGCCGGCATCCCAATCCGTGGTTATGGCGCGACTACCGCATCCAACCGTTTCGGTAAGGCTGTGGTTTCTGATGTAGGCAGCTATTACCGTAGCCGGGTCAGTATCGATCTGAACAAACTACCGGATAACGCAGAAGCTACGCATTCGGTAGTGCAGGCCACCCTGACCGAAGGCGCAATTGGTTACCGTAAATTTGAGATAATTTCCGGTGAGAAGGCGATGGCCGCGATCCGTTTGGCGGACGGCTCTACACCGCCGTTTGGCGCCAGCGTGCTGAACAAGAACAAGCAGGATGTGGGCATCGTTAACGACGGCGGCAGCGTGTACCTGAGTGGCATAAATGCCGGCGAAACCATGGCCGTGCACTGGGGCGGAATAGCACAGTGCGAGTTGGTGCTACCTGACCTGCTACCGAACAGCAACCAGACGGACTTGCTGCTGCCGTGCCGTCGGTTAAGTGAGTAACCACTATTAGCAGGGAGCGCTTTACGCGCGCGCTAAAGCGCGACCGAATCCTATTTGAATGAGAACTACGTAGATGAAATTGAAGAAAAAAACACCCTTGATCGCCAGTGCGGTGTTATGTGTACTGACCGTGCAATCGGCCTTTGCCGCCATCGCGTTGGATCGCACCCGGGTGATTTATGACGGCAGCCAAAAATCGCTTAGCCTGAACGTCAGTAATGAAAACAAACAGCTGCCGTATCTGGCCCAGAGCTGGATTGAGGATGCTCAAGGCAACAAAATCACCAGCCCGCTGGCGGTATTGCCACCAGTACAGCGTATTGAGCCTGGAGCCAAAAGCCAGGTGAAGGTACAGGCGATGCCAGCCGCCCAACTGTTGGTGCAGGACCGGGAGTCACTGTTTTATTTCAACCTGCGGGAGATCCCGCCGCGTAGTGACAAACCTAATACCCTGCAAATAGCGCTGCAGACACGTATCAAACTGTTCTACCGACCTAAAGCGCTGATGACCACCTCTGGGGATGTGCCGTGGCAGGAAAAAATCAGCCTAACCAAACTAGGTGACAGCTACGTAGTGAATAACCCGACACCGTATTTTGTTACCTTGGTGGATGGCAGCGCCACGGTAAAAGGCGAAACAGTAAAAGGTTTTGAGCCGTTGATGGTTGAGCCAAAAGGCAAAGGTACGCTGAAAGCCAGCGCCAGTGCGTTGGGTAACAGCCCAGTGTTGACTTATATCAATGATTACGGTGGCCGCCCACAGTTGACGTTTAGCTGTAGCGGCAGCAGTTGCCAGGCCACACCAGTAAAAGGCAGCGACTAACAGCAATGTGGCTAATGACACTGGCTTATACCGTCGCCCCGTACGAACCAGGGCGCCATTACAAGCAGGTATCTATTGGGCACAGCTGAATTTTGGTTTGAGATATGACTGAGGTGCCGATGATGGCGACTGTTTGTTCATGGACAAATGCGTGGGTTGCCGGTCTGGGGGCAACTTTTTTGTTGCTGGTCAGCCCACTGGTTACGGCTGTTACGGTGACGGTTTCGGTTATCGTTGTGGCCCCGCCGCCTTGTGTGATTAATGGCGACCGGCCGATCGACGTGAGTTTTGATGAAGTGGTGACTACCCGGGTGGATGGTTACAACTACATGCGGGAGGTTCCTTACAGCATGCAATGCACCGGGCAGTTGTCCAATGACATGGTGATACGGATACAGGGTGACGGTGCTGGTTTTGGTACTAACGTATTGGGTACTAACCAGGCCAATCTGGGTATCGCGTTACTTAATAATGGCCAACCGCAACCACTCAACCGCGCCATTAAGTTTACCTATCCCAATACACCCAAGTTAAAGGTGGTGCCGGTGAAGTTCCCTGGCAGTACCCTCAAAGCCGCGGAGTTTTCAGCAGGGGCGACGATGAAAGTGGATTACCAGTGAACCGGAGCAACCTGATGACCCGATATTTAACTTTAACTTTGTTGTCAGTATGCGGTTATCCATTGCACGCAGCGCACAACATGTTGTTTCGCGGCACCCTGATTGAACCCCCTCCTTGCACCATTAACGATGGCGGTATAGTGGATGTCGGTTTTGGCGAACGGGTGGGGGTCAACAAAGTGGATGGGGTGAATTACCTAAGGGCTATGGGTTATAGCATTACCTGCGAGCCTGGGGTGAGTGGGTTGGATATGACCTTAACCCTGAGCGGACAACCAACGGGCTATGACGATGCGGCAGTACAAACTGACCTGGCGGATTTAGGTATTCGGGTGCTGCAAAACGGTAAACCGTTCGCGTTGAATACTCCGTTGCGCATCGATCCTAAAAATCCGCCCGCGCTTGAGGCGGTGCCGGTCAAGACGCCAGGGGCAACCTTAAAAAAAGGTGCCTTTGTGGCAACTGCGACCCTACAGGCGCAATACCAGTGATAGGGATAAAGGATGAAACGAGAGCTTAAAGCCAGCAGGTACGGAATGTGGCTGGGTATCGTGGGGTTATCCCTATTGTCGAGCTTCGCCGCTTTGGGGGCCAAAAACGTGCGTTTTCACGGTGCCTTGGTAGAGCAACCCTGTGTGATACCGCCGGGTGAAGAGAACCTGCAGTTGGATTTTGGCACGGTGGTCGACAAGTATCTGTATCTGAACCAACGCACCCACGGGAAGTTGTTTGAATTACACCTGACGGAGTGCGACCTGAGCCTGGGCAACACGGTGCAGGTAACGTTCAGCGGTAATGAAAGTCCAAGCTTACCGGGCCTGTTAGCGTTGGATGCTGCTAGCCAGGCCCGCGGCATTGCAATAGGTATGGAAACACCCAAAGGCGAACCATTGCTGTTGAACCTGGCCGGCCAGGAATACCCGTTGGTTAAAGGTAGCAACCTGATTGCTTTTAAAGCCTATGTGCAGGGTGAACCTGAGGCGATAGCCAAAGCAACCATTGAACGCGGGCCGTTCAGCGCGGTGGCCACCTTTAGGCTGGAATATGAGTAATGCAACCAGTGATTGGTGCGCAGCTTGTCACTGGTTGTGCCAGCGGTGGCAACATGCCCCGGCCAATACGGATATTTGGCATTTACGTTACCACTGGCGGCTATGGGGGAATGCGTTGTCCGACAGGGGGGCCTCCATAGCACCAGAGCATTAGAAAACCATCGTGTATGGCGCGCGCGGCTTTACGAGCAGGCCAGAGCGAAAGGGCTGACGGTGTCAGTGACAGAGCGAAGGTGCGTACGTACGAGCCACGGTGGAACATATGGGTAGACGGAATGAGGGGGTTGACTGTTTCCTGAACGTCTGTGTGCTCGATCTAGACATTTCTCTCTTAAATACAATGAGGCCTCATGCACGTCTGCTACTATCTTCTTGTCTTTCTCTCTGTTCTTCCATGGGCGCCAGCCTGGTGCGAGCAGGTCCCCGTTCCTGCGTCGTGGTACTGGGATAGTGCGCTGGGGTGGTACTCCAGCACTCCAGGCAAAGTACAGTATATCAATATACCAACGGAGGTCTACAACGCGCGGGTTAGGGATTACCCTGGCGGGAGCACAGATATCCGGGCGGGTGGGAACCAAGATGCGTTTGGGAACGTCGGATGGGCAGTCTATCTGCACCCCGGTGATAAGGTGGGCGATCTATGGACAAAGCACGGGGCGAACATCAAATGGCGCGTTGGCACACGTACCGTAACCGAACCCTTGAAATGCGTGCGTTACTCGGCCGCGTGGATGCAGTACGGAAACTGGACCTCGCCCTGCATACCCTACGAGGACACGTCACCTACGCGGTGTCATATCAAAAGCGGAGACATTAAGTTGGACCACGGCGTCGCCTTCTCAGATGTGATCCCCGCTGCCCAATCTCTCATCAGTATCTACTGTAACCGGGTGACCGAGGCTGTAATTAGCATTCCTGATTGGGGGGACACTGTACCCCTCGGGAGGGGGTATATCAAACTCAGCCTTAGCGAGGGTGCACTGGGCCAACCGATGAAATTCTGGAAGGGAACATCCGATATTCTCCTAACGTCCCAAGCCGTGGGCGTGGGACACGGGGTCTGGAGCCTCTCGGCTGTACTCCTAGTGAAGGTGATCTGACCCATCGCTGTCCCCTGCTAATGGTGGGGGCTGTGCCGGCTCTGGATTCTATTGGGGGGCGACAGTCATGGCGTTCGATCCCCGCTCTGGGGCATTTCTATGTGCTGTAGTCGGGTCGCATTGGGTGCAGCGGTCCGTGGATTCGCTGCATGATGTCGTTCTCGTCGGGGACTTGCCTGGGATTTATGTGTGGCGGGGATGGCTGTCGCCTAGAATAGATGGTGGTCTGGACTTGTGTAATACGCGTGACCAATACACATTAATCCAGATATAATTAATGATACATTGCTTTTCAGTTGCAATATTTATTGGTTAAGTTAATGGTTTTACCTGGTTTTTCTAAGAACAGCCTCTTTTTCGGCTTTTTAATATTAACGTGTTCTCCTGTAATTTCATTATGTAATTCTCAAGGTATGTCATATTGCTAGATTGCGGAGGCCTGTTAGAGTTCTCGAATAAAAATTGTTCTAATGGAGGCGACAGCCGTTGCTGTGGCCTTTGTCTTTTGTCCTCGGAGGTATCTTATTTTAGCATATTTCAGTCGGTATAGATATTTCAGAAGGGATAGCTAAGAGTTTGTGGCCATCTTTGAGGTGACAGCAAGCCGATACAATATCGCAAGCTTAATTCATTGGAGGTGGTATGGAGTACATCATTAATGGTAGCGTAAAATATAACTCTTTGGACTGTACTCTGTTTTGCCCTGATAACAATGCGGACATGATCACCCTCACTCGGGTGACCAGTGAGTTGCTGCTGTTACTGATTCAAAATAATCATACTCCACTGAGTAGAGATACTATTTTAAGCGAACTATGGGAAAAAAGAGGGTTGAGCGCCTCAAGTAATAACCTGAATAACTATGTATCCATGTTAAGAAAAGCATTGGCGAAGTGCGGTTACTCTGATTTGATTACCACCATTCCAAAACATGGTTTTTTATTTGAAGCAGAAGTGGTGAGTACCGTTGAAAATGATAACTTCTTTGAGGTGTCACAATTTGTTAAAGGGTATGACCTGTCATTAATACACTTTCCTGGATTGGAAAAGAACAGCGTCCGTATTCGTCGTTTTTTCTCTCTGGGGAGAAAAATGTTTAAGGTTTCAATGCTATCTTTGCTGGTAATCGCTCTTTTACCGAGTCTTTATGGTTATTTTAAGCTGAAATCTATAAGAACCGAGTTTTTTACCTTTGAGCAATGCCAATTTTACCTTGCGGATGATAAAACCCGGGGGGACGCTAGCAGTGGCGTAATAAATACACTAAAAACCATTGTGACTAACGAGAGATTGAATTGCGGGCGTAAAGCCAATGTTTACTATTTTTCCGATAAGAAGGAGGATTCATCGGGGCACGCGATCTTGACTGATTTATTAAGTTATTGCCCAGCCAATAGCAAAGCGCCATGCGATAATTACTATTTAACCAAACATGTAAATGAAGATGAAAAATAAGTTCTTTCTGTTGTTGCCGTTGGTGGTTATTGTCGTTATGTCTGTAGCGTATTTTACTTGGGTCAGTTTTGAAAGGGATAAGGGATTTGAATGTCGTGCACGGTTGTATACCAAGTTGATAGCCAATACTTGTAATAAGAGTAGCGCGGTAGATCTATTTTTATCTATGCATGGCGATGGGAAGGGCTATCTGTTGGTTTCAGGATCGCATTCATGCCCGAAGACGGCATTGGTAAAGTTGGACAGCGTTGTTAATTTTACTTACAGCAGAAAGGGGGGCTACTATTCAATTCATTTGGGTCAGCGGAGCTCGGTTATCATGGGTTTTTTTGACATCCTCAAGTATGACGATTTAAAGATTAAGGTGACTAGAGTAGATAACGACGATTACATCATATCTTCACCGATTGAAACGATCATGACGTGCACGGTGGAGTAGGTAATTTGCGGGTGCTCTTAACCCGTTGCACATGAAGATCGCTCCCACAGAAAAGCGAAAGCCGCAGTAGAAAAAATAGAAAGGCGATGGATACATTGTCCTTTTTGTCGCAATAGTGCACACACCCGTACCTGTCATTATTTAACCGAATAGAGAGGCTAATGGCCAATGTCGTCATATCGACTGCCAGGGCGGGCATAGGGCATCGACGGTATCCTAAGTGACCGTTGTCACCTGAGTTCGCAGCCCGGAATACTGGGCCGCGCTGTTCATCGAGGCGAAAATCAAAGGGCTAGTGCAAAAGCTATTTTTTTAGCAGTGTTTGCACAACGTTAGCGAAATTATTCACATAGTCATTAGGCGTGGGGGCCGCGATACCTGCATTATTTATTTTATATTTTCCGTTAATATAAAAGCTGGGTGTTCCTACTACCTCGAAGGTTTCCATGGCCGAATTTTGTCGCGCAATCAGGGCTTTTACCATTAAACTTTGGCGAGCTTGTGCATAATTCTGGCTATCAATACCTGATTGGTTAAAGACTTCCTGAATATCAGCAATGCTATGCAGAGTCTGATTCTGTATCGCTTGAAACAAGGGCTTTTCCAGCTCCTGGCTTTTTCCCATCATCATGGCAATAGCCCAGGCCTCGGTAAGCTCGCTCCCCAGAGGGCCCATAACACTGACATGGTATTTGGTTACCGTTTCCCCCTCGGGCAAAATTTTATTAATAGCGCCTGCGACCGGGTAATTTTCAACAAATTGATAACAAGGGCCGCAATAAAATGAGAAGAACTCCACAACTTTTGGTTGTGACGCCACCGGTGAGACTAGCGTACTGTACTCTTTTCCTTCTTCTGCAATGCTCTGTAACGAGGTGTTGGCCTGCACTAAGCAAGGTAGTACCAAGGAAAATAGCAGGTACGCAGCTATTTTTTTATGAATTTTCATGTTGGTTTTTTACTCTTGATTAACGTTTTGTCGCGAGTGGTAATAATCTCAGCAGAACGTAAATCATTGTTGTGAAATTAAATGTGCAGCCGTGGCGTCGCAAAGTAGCCAGTGGTATAGATCTGCCGTACGATCAAGTTGTAGTTTCCCCATGGCGGTTCTTTTATGGGTACTCACTGTTTTTTCATGAATTTGTAACTTTTCAGCAATTTCGCTTGCAAGCATTCCCTTTGAAATATAATGCATAACCTGCCGTTGCCGAGGGCTGAGTGTTTTTAAGGGATTTTCATTGTGTTCGTTAACAATAGAGTGGCTGTTATTACTCATTGAAGAGGTGAGTATGGTATCAATGAGCAATAATAAGGCATTGTAGCTCTGATGCCGATAGAATATCCAGGGGACATAGTTAGTGACCAAATGAGTTCTCTGCCGCGAGGTGAGTATAATCAAGCGAGATTTCTGCGAGTTTCCAGCCAACAAGCCAATTGGCATCACCGTTGTTGAGTAGCCAGGAGCCCAAAAAATCAAGTCTGCCATGGGGTAAGACAGTGGCTGTTTCATAAAGATCACCGGAATGCCCTTGGCATGCAAGTGTTTTTCTACGGCTTGCTGGAGCCCAGCAACAAAAAATTGATTGGGGTCGACGATAAGTATTTTTAATATGCGAGCCATAAGATAGCCCCCTATTCCTGGTTAATGAAATTGGCCAGAAATCTCGGGCCGTCTGGAAAGAGCACTCGGGCCTCCTGGCGTAAGTGACAGTGGGTTGTGTATCCTGCTGGTATTGTTCGATTTTAACTGGGAGACGTAATTTGTTTTATTAACCCAACGGGAAAGTCACTGCCTATCCAATGGGCGTAATACGTATGGATTGAACCATCCGGGTGATATACCTGCAACACCTGTATCGGGACATGATGCCATCCTCACCATGCGGTCATTTTCAGTCCATTTCGGAATTATTATATGTTATTTTAACAAACTGCAGTAAAACAAATTGAAAAAATAACACAATAAAGAGTAATGTTCTGGTGGCTGGCTGTTTTTTAGAGTTTGGCTTTCCATTTGTTATTTTATCCTCAATGCTTCAGTTTTTTATTTGAGCCTAGAATCGATTCTGCCAGGGTGTAATAGGCATGTTGAAGCGTTAAAGTAGACGCTTGAGGAAAATATGAAATCTGATTAGCTAATTTTTGATATCTCATGGAAAAAGTTGAGCCATTACTCCCGACTCATCCCCCTTTGGGGAGCGTCGCCGTCGGATGGATAATAGGGCTACCATGAATGCCAGTGAAATATGCCTTCCAGCTCCGCATACTGCCGTTTTCAGGAATGGAGAGCCGCGGGTGTTTTCGAGCGTTTTTGGCAGTATGGTTTGCTTAACAAAGAGAGAATGGCCCGTATCGATTGGTCATGGCGGCTTTATGACAAAAATCCCACTGGTAGGCACAAAAAGCAGGTCGCAACCCGATAGACCGGGGAAAGTAAGGCGTAAGGCTGGTTTGTTAACGGATGCTAATGGACTTCCTTTCAGAGTATCCTTGGCAAAATGGGTCTGGCAGCAGAGCTGCCGCGACTCTTTGGCCGCGGGGAATTATTTTAAATGCACGCGTTATGATCATTAAAAATAAACTCTACTGGGTCAAATTTTAAAGTGCGTGGTTGTTCATGAGCCTTGTTCAGGCACAAGCCATATCTCGGGAGAGTTATAATGAAATTCTCTGGAAATCCATTTTGAACCAGAAGTGCCTTGGTTTTATAAACCAGTTGATTATAGTTATTCTCTTTTGATTTACTGTTCACCCCTCCCCATATGAATTCAATGATGCTGTGCTTATCATTTATTTCATTGATTAAAAAAATGAGTAACTTGGTTTGATTCTTGCTAAGAGTGACTTCTCGTACCTGCTTCTTTAATCTTAGCTTGTTCCCATCCAGCACTAACAGATTATTTTCAAAATATGATGTGTTAATTAAGTGTAAATTCATATTGAATTTTTCTATAAGTTCGATAACTCCCTGATGAGAGTTAATTTCAATGGTGTTTTTTTCTTGGCATTACTTTAATTTTGACGTTGCTATTTTTATATCCAGATTATTAGCGATCTGCACGGCCTTGTGTGGGTTGTTTGGTGAGATTTATCCTAGCAATAAAAAATTAACCATGGTGATATATAATGCGATTAACTATTACAATAGATTTTTATCCTTGAATTTTTACATTGTTAGATTTTAAATCTATAGATGTGCGTTCATTGCTAATGGGATACACCTGAAACAGGGCTGGGATGCCAGAATTTGTCAGTGTTTTATGCGAAGGTAGGGCTGGGTTTTTAGTTGATTTTGAGACGTCGGAAGGGGGGAGAGTACATCATTAATGGTGCGGAAAAATAGAATTCTGCGGGCGGCATACTATTTCTGCCCCCGGTAGCAGTGTGGATATGACCACCGTAACCCGGGCGATCAGTGAGCAATCGTTATTGCTAATGCAGAATAATAGTGTGCCGTTAAGCAGAGATACGATTTTAAGCTAACAGGGACATATCGGAGATAGGCAAACCACGATCAGAAGATACGTGCAACCAGATACTGTTTTTGTGAAAATGAATTGCTGCCATGTCAGCAGTTAATGACAGGGAAAACCGAATAAACCAGACCAGGTCGGCTCCATTACCCTTATCTCATTTTACAGCCGAACCGATAGATTCGGCAGTAGAAGGGGGATGCGCCTGTGACGTTACGATCATTGCATCTGGTACCTATTTAGCCTGAGTATGGTGTCAAATTTAAATGGCATATAAACATAACTACTTACTTTTTGTAATACTCAGATAATGTGCATACTATATTGTCTGGTGCCCAACCATTGAGTCGCTCATTTGCTCTCTCTGGGAGGGAAAATCTTAACAAATGAAGGGATACACGATGAAAAATATTTTCTTTTTTGATGCGATGCTGACGCCGAAAATCATTACCGGCGTTTATTGGCTTTGCCTGCTGGGCATCCTGGTTGGTGGGATTGGGTCGATGTTCTATGGTGAGTTTTTCCGTGGTCTGCTGGGCATCATCATTGGCGGTGTCTTTACCCGTGTCTGTTTTGAAATGGTGATCATCGCCTTCAAAAATAACGAGTACCTACGCAAGATTGCTGAAAAGCCGTGATGTTGTGAAGGCTGGGGCAGCTGCGTGCTGCGCCCGCTTAACTAAACCCGAGCAGGGTAAATGCATCGTCCTCGGGGTAGTAATCCAGCAGTCGCGTAGTCTCCTCTAACGACAGTCGCTTATAGCGGTTGTTAGAGATGCCATGCACCACCGCATGCTGCACGTGAGTAACGCGGATGCAGCGATCGAGCAGATCGGCGGCATCCCGGTGGCTCAGGAAGGCGCTCATATCCCGCGCGCTGATCTGCTGGCCCGCTTCCAACGTCGTGAAGTTGGCAATCCGTACCGACAGTGCAGAAAGCCCCTCCTGATGGGCAAAATAGGCGGCGATCCCTTCGCCAAACGCCTTGCTCGCCCCGTACATATTTTTCGGCTTCGGCGCATCGTCCGGGCGCACCTGGTAATCCAGTGGATAGCCTTCCACCGCTTGTGCACTGCTGGCAAACACCACGCGTTGGCAGCCTGCGTCTTTCGCTGCGCGGAAGATGTTGAATGTACCAAGGATGTTGTTGTTCATCAGTGAAGAACAAAAATCAGCATCCGCAGAAGGATCGGCGGCCAAATGCAGCACGGTATCGATGTTGACGCAGGCTGCCCGGCAAGCCTCGATATCGGTGATATCGAACGTCAGTAACTCGTCATTGGGCCGCAAATGAGAGATCAGACTAGCTTCTTTTTCCGCCAGGCGAAAGTCGTAACGGTGGCCAGCGAACTGCCTGAACGCTGTCGCCACTCGGCCACCGGCACCAGTAATTAACACCCGCCCAAGTTCTGTACGTAATGCCATGGCTACTGCTTTCCCTAAAACAAATTTTCTGAAGACTAGTAATAATACTCTGAACTATTTTTGTCCATCTTTTAGTTAGTTTTTCTGATGTATTTTCTGGTTTGATTAGGATTTTGCTTAGCATTTTGTCGGGTTTTAAGCGGGTTTTTTCACTACTCAAAAATGGGTACAATGATAAATTCAATGAAACAAAAAGCGCGAAATTAAATCGTAATTCAATGTTATTTAATGGGTTAAGTCATTATTGATTATGTTTTGTTGCGTATTAAGACATGTCTTTACGGTAAATTACAATATGGTAATAGGTTAAAAGTGGTAATGTTTTTTGTGGCTGGCTAATCATACAAAAGCGCTAGGGGGATGGCAGAGGATTTTGTATACCGGATCACACTTCGGCAACTTTGTGGCGGAAAGCCTTGCCGCACTGAAAAACAGAATGTTACCGTCATAGCTCAACCGATTTAGGGTTGTCACTGCTTTTGCAGGCAAAACCTAAACCTCGAGTTTCTGTTTCCCCACGTTGGGATCAGAGGCAGCGAGGTTTAGGTTTTTTTTTGCGCTGAATTCCTCCACGACGATTGGCCATCGTCGTGGCTGGGGAGCAGCAAGGTTAAGCGTTAAGGATGCAACCATGAAATATCAGGAATTAGCCAGTGAGATCTTGGCCGGCGTCGGTGGCCGCGACAATGTGAAAAGCCTGGTGCATTGCGCCACCCGCCTGCGTTTTAAACTGCAAGAACACGGCAAGGCAGATGCGGAGGCGTTGAAGAAAAACCCAGGCGTCATCATGGTCGTGGAAAGCGGCGGCCAGTTTCAGGTGGTGGTAGGTAACCACGTAGGAGAGGTTTATAACGCCTTGAATGCCCAGCTTGGCGCAGGTGAGGAAACGCCAGCCAATGCACAAGAAGATAAAAAGGAAAACCTGCTCAGCCGTTTTATCGACGTGGTTTCCGGCATTTTTACCCCGCTGCTCGGCGTGATGGCGGCCTCGGGGATCCTCAAGGGTTTCCTGGCGTTGAGCTTGGCCTGTGGTTGGATGTTGGAGAGTAGCGGCACCTACAAGCTGCTGTTTGCCTCCAGCGACGCGCTGTTCTATTTCTTACCGATCATGCTGGGTTACACCGCCGGTAAGAAATTTGGCGGTAACGTCTTTGTCACCATGGCCATCGGTGGGGCGTTGACGCATCCGTTGATGATGGGGGCTTTTGAGGCGGCACAGCTCCCGGGGGCTCAGCCGGAGTATTTCCTCGGCATCCCTATTACTTTTATCAACTATAGCTCGTCGGTCATTCCGATCATTTTTGCCGCCTGGGTATCCTGCCGCCTGGAGCCGCTATTTAACCGCGTGTTGCACAGCGCACTGCGTAATTTTGTGACGCCATTGATGTGTCTGGTGATCACAGTGCCGCTCACCTTCTTACTGATTGGCCCGGCGGCCACCTGGCTGAGCCACATGCTGGCCAACGGTTATCAGGCTATTTATGCCTTCAACCCGATCGTTGCTGGTGCCTTTATGGGCGCGGCCTGGCAGGTCTGTGTGATCTTTGGCCTGCATTGGGGGCTGATACCGCTGATGCTCAACAATATGAGTGTGTTTGGCCGTGACACCCTGTCTCCACTGCTGCTGCCTGCGGTGATGGGGCAAGTGGGGGCCACATTGGGCGTGATGTTGCGTACCCGCGATGCCAAGCTGCGGGTGATGGCGGGTTCTGCCGTTACCGCCGGTATCTTCGGGATTACCGAGCCTGCGGTGTACGGGGTCACGCTGCCAAACAAACGGCCATTTATTTTCGGCTGTATCGGTGGGGCGTTGGGTGGTGCGGTGATTGGTTATTTCCACACGGCAACCTACTCGTTTGGTTTGGTCAGTATTTTCACCTTTGCCCAGATCATTCCGGCAGGCGGCTTTGATGCGACGGTCTTGGGGGCGATCGCCGGTACCTTGGTGTCGTTTGTGTTTGCAGCCATTGCCAGCTATCTGTTCGGTATCGTACCGCCAGCGGAACAACCGGCTGAAGCGGCAGCAGCCCCAGCTTTACAGGCACCGCTCAACCGCAAGCAGCAGGTTACCAGCCCGATTGCTGGCGACGTCATCCCGTTGGAGCAGGTTCAGGATGCCACCTTTGCTAGCGGCCTGCTGGGTAAAGGCGTGGCGATTATGCCGCACCAGGGCCGTGTGGTGGCCCCAGTCAATGGCTGTGTGGTATCGCTGTTCAAAACCAAGCACGCCATCGGCATTGAATCGGATGAGGGTGCCGAGGTGCTCATCCACGTGGGCATCGATACCGTCAAGCTTAACGGTCTGCATTTTACCGCCCATATCAAAGAGGGCGATCGCGTTAAACAGGGCGATCTGCTGATCGAGTTTGACCAAGAGGCGATCCGTGCCGCAGGTTTCGATACCACCACCCCGATCATCATCAGCAACAGCGACGACTATATCGATGTGCTTACCAGCGGCCAAAGCCCGGTGCAGGAACAGGCACCGTTGCTGACACTATTACGTTAATCAGGTTTATTGAGGAGAAAGCGATGAGTTGCAAATTTCCACAACATTTTCTATGGGGCGGCGCGGTCGCGGCAAATCAGGTAGAAGGCGCGTATCTGGAAGATGGCAAAGGCCTTTCGACGTCAGATCTGCAACCCCAAGGGATTTTTGGCGGGCTGACGCCACGCGTTGCCGGAGACAGCGGTATCAAGGATGTGGCGATCGATTTCTACCACCGTTACCCTGAAGATATCGCGTTGTTTGCCGAAATGGGCTTCAAGTGCCTACGTACCTCGATCGCCTGGACGCGCATCTTCCCCCAAGGGGATGAAGATGTGCCGAATGAAGCCGGGCTGGCGTTTTACGATCGGCTGTTCGATGAGATGGCCAAATACGGCATTCAGCCATTGATCACCCTGTCGCATTACGAAATGCCCTATGCACTGACGCAAAAGTACGGCGGTTGGGGTAATCGTAAGCTTATTGCGTTTTTTGAGCGTTATGCTCGCACGGTGTTCGAGCGTTATAAGCACAAGGTCAAACACTGGCTGACCTTCAATGAGATCAACATGTCGCTGCATGCGCCGTTCACCGGCGTCGGTCTGCCGGAAGACAGCAGCAAAAGCGAGATTTACCAGGCGATCCACCATCAGTTGGTGGCCAGCGCCAAGGCGGTAAAAGCCTGCCATGAGATCGTGCCGGACGGTAAGATCGGTAATATGTTGCTGGGCGGTATTCTTTATCCGCTGAGCTGCAAGCCGGAAGATCTGTTGGAAACCCAGCGCCAGAATCGCGACTGGATGTTCTTTGGTGACGTGCAGGTGCGCGGTGCGTACCCGGCCTATATGAAACGTTTCTTCCGTGAGAACGGCATTCAGGTGACGATCACCGAGGAAGATAAGCAGGCGCTGCGCGAAACCGTCGACTTTATCTCGTTCAGTTACTATATGAGTGGCTGCGTGACCACCGACGAAGAACAGAACAAGACCGCCCGTGCCAATATCCTCAACATGGTACCTAACCCGCATCTGGCAAGCTCGGAATGGGGCTGGCAGATCGACCCGGTGGGGCTACGCTATCTGCTCAACGTGCTGTATGACCGCTATCAGAAACCGTTGTTTATCGTCGAGAACGGGCTGGGGGCGAAAGACCGCATCGAGGCCGACGGCAGCATCAACGACGATTACCGCATTGACTATATCAACGACCATCTGGTGCAGGTTGCAGAAGCGATCGACGATGGGGTTGAGGTGATGGGTTACACCAGTTGGGGGCCGATCGATCTGGTCAGCGCCTCCAAAGCGGAAATGGCGAAGCGCTACGGCTTTATCTATGTCGATCGCGATGATGAGGGCAACGGTAGCCTGGAGCGCCGCCGCAAGAAGAGTTTCTACTGGTATCGCGATGTGATCCACAGCAACGGTAGCAGTTTGAAAATTAAATAGTAGTGGCCTAACTACCCCTCACCCCAACCCTCTCCCACAGGGAGAGGGAGCTGCCACGGTGTTGCGGTCGGGCGCAGCGATCGCTTTGTCCTGCCCAAAAGGGAGTTGCTACGGTGTTGCGGTCGGGTGCTGTGATCGTTTTACCCTGCCTAAAAGGGAGCTGATTGGCGGCAATGGCCAGGTAATTTCTGTAACTGATAGTCAACTCGATCGGTCCCCTCTCCCTGTGGGAGTGTACAGACCGAGGACATCATGAACATTTGTTCGGGGACATGGTAGACACTTACAACATAGGTATGAGTACTTCTGAGTGGAGCTGCTTATGCCGTGGAATGAGAGATCTGCCATGTCATTACGTA
>NZ_LXKR01000003.1:0-939 GCF_001692375.1 Serratia sp. 14-2641
CACCTGCAAGGTGCCACGCTGGACAAGCAACTGGCCTACTGGCATGGGCAACTGGCGGACCATGAACCGCTCAACCTGCCGACGGACCATGTGCGCCCACTGCAATTGGATTACCGTGGCGACGATATCACCTTCCAGCTGGATGCGGCGACCAGTGCCGAGCTGCGGGCGTTGGCCGCCTCGTTGAACGTCAGCCTGTACACGGTACTGCTGAGCGGCTATTACCTGCTGCTGGGGGTTTACAGTAACCAGCAGGATATCGTGTTGGGGACACCGATAGCGGGCAGGCATTACCCGGGGGTGGAAGACACCCTGGGCCTGTTCGTCAATACGCTGGTCCTCAGACGGCAGATAGACGTCAGCCAAACGGTCAGAGAATTTATTGGCGAAACGGGCCAACAGGTCAGTGAAGCGCATACCCATCAGGATCTGCCTTTCGAAAAGCTGGTTGAAGTGCTGAAAACGGAAAAAGACAGTTCAAGGCACCCGATCTTCCAGGTGATGTTCAGTCTCCAATCGTTTGGGGCAGCAGGACGTACCGAAGGAGAAAGCCTGTTCGAGCAGTATGACGCGCAAGAAGGGGCGTATCGGGCGGCGAAGTTCGATTTGACCGTGATGATGGACGACAGTGAAGAGGCGATCGGTGGCGTCTTCAACTATGCGACGGCCCTGTTCAACGGGCAAACGATGCAGAACTACATTGCGACCTATCAGCATATCCTGCGCCAACTGGGTTCGCTGTGCAGCCAGGGGCGTTCCCTTGCGGAGCTCCAGTACCTGGATACGGCACAATACGAGCAAATCATCCGTCAGGGGAACCGCACCGAATGCGACTACCCACGGGATATGACGATCCACGAAATGTTCGAGGCGCAGGTAGCAAGAACCCCAGAGAATATCGCACTGGTGTTTGAGGGCGTGAGCCTGACCTATCGGCAG
>NZ_LXKR01000004.1:0-914 GCF_001692375.1 Serratia sp. 14-2641
CCCATGGCCTCCAGCTCATCCTTGCTGTACATCTTTATCAGACCGTTAAGGATCTCAGTGCGCGCCTGCTGGCGCTCCATCTGCAGCAGTTTTTGCGCTTGCCGCCGCTGTTGTTTGAAGGAACGGTGACGCGCCCGGTGTTCAAAGGCCCGTTTGATATGCTGCTCCTTGGCACGCCGGCGGGCCTCTGATAGCGTTATCGGGGCTTCGCCCTGCTTGACCAGCCCTTGATTCATCCACGCCAACTGCTGATTCTGCGCCGCCTGATACTTGCCCAGCTCGTAACCGATCAGGACAAAGAACAGCTCGGTTACCCAGATAATTTTGGGAATGTGGGAACGGCTGGCTTCATCCCAGGCACGTTCACAGGCGAGGGCACCCAATTCTTCCAGCGTGGTGATCGCCCGACTGGCGCGTGAGATGCTTTTTTTGTCACCACTACCGGTCGACAACCCACACCAGTCGGAAAGCTGTTCAACGCTGGCCTCAACCTTGCCGGTCACAATATTCAAACGATCGGACATCGCCACCATCAGCGCATTGATCGCTCTGGCCCGGTGTTCATTCATACGTTTAAAGAACGGCCGCGTCAGTCCGGTTTTCTGCTGGACGCGCGGTGTGGTGTACCAAGCTTCATGTCTGGCCGGCTGATTCTCACGGGCAGCCGTCACCAGTGCCCGGATAAGAGCAGGTTTGTTCGCCCCAGCCTTGGGAGGCTGGTAGGTGGGGAAAGGATTGCTGACGTAACAGCCCCGGGAACAGGCTGGTGTCGCTTGTTGGATTGCTGAGCGGTTATCCACCACTCCCTGCACTTAAGTTGCACAGGAGGAGTTGACCTTTAAAAGGCATAAAACTATACTCCCTGCATAGAGCAACGCTTCTATACAGTTTTAAGTGAGCCCCGGTAATCTTCT